>NZ_MQUI01000084.1:2500-5533 GCF_001970915.1 Sphingomonas sp. Sph1(2015) | reverse complement strand
TAATGCCTGGCGACGCCCTACTCTTCCACTGCTTGAGCAGTAGTACCATTGGCGCAGTCGGGTTTCACGGCCGAGTTCGGGATGGGATCGGGTGGGACACCGACGCTATGGCCACCAGGCAATAGAGTCCGCGAATACTGTTTTCCCCATCAAGTGGTACTTGATGGGGACCCCGAGGTGAGGAGGCCTCGCTTCGGGGTGTGTTGGGTATAAAATCGATGCACCTGGCTTGGGATTATGACCGCACCCTTGTCCATCTAGCCCAGGGCTGATGGTGGGGGTGTGGAGCTCTCAAGCGCGAATAGGACAATTAGTATCGGTTAGCTCCATGCGTTACCGCACTTCCACATCCGATCTATCGAGGTCGTGGTCTTCGACCGTCCTGAGAAATCTTATCTTGAGGGAGGCTTCCCGCTTAGATGCTTTCAGCGGTTATCCCGTCCGTACATAGCTACCCTGCTGCGCCGTTGGCACGACGACAGGTACACCAGAGGTACGTTCAACCCGGTCCTCTCGTACTAGGGTCAACTCCTCTCAAATTTCGACGCCCACGGCAGATAGGGACCAAACTGTCTCGCGACGTTCTGAACCCAGCTCACGTACCACTTTAATTGGCGAACAGCCAAACCCTTGGGACCTGCTCCAGCCCCAGGATGTGATGAGCCGACATCGAGGTGCCAAACAACCCCGTCGATATGAGCTCTTGGGGGTTATCAGCCTGTTATCCCCGGCGTACCTTTTATCCGTTGAGCGATGGCCCTTCCACGAGGGACCACCGGATCACTATGACCGACTTTCGTCTCTGCTCGACTTGTCAGTCTCGCAGTCAGGCTGGCTTATGCCATTGCACTCTAACAGCCGGTTTCCAACCGGCCTGAGCCAACCTTCGCGCGCCTCCGTTACTCTTTAGGAGGCGACCGCCCCAGTCAAACTACCCGCCACAGAGGGTCCCTGTACCGGTTTCACGGTACGAGGTTAGACATTAAACAACAACAGGGTGGTATTTCACCTATGGCTCCACGTCAGCTGGCGCCAACGCTTCAAAGCCTCCCACCTATGCTACACAGTTCTTGTCCAATGCCACTCTGAAGCTGCAGTAAAGGTGCACGGGGTCTTTCCGTCTAACCGCGGGTACTCCGCATCTTCACGGAGAATTCAATTTCGCTGAGCATGTCCTGGAGACAGTGGGGAAGTCGTTACGCCATTCGTGCAGGTCGGAACTTACCCGACAAGGAATTTCGCTACCTTAGGACCGTTATAGTTACGGCCGCCGTTTACCTGGGCTTCATTTCAGAGCTTGCACTCCTCCACTTAACCTTCAGGCACCGGGCAGGCGTCAGGCCCTATACGTCGTCTTGAAGCCGACTTAGCAGAGCCCTGTGTTTTTGCTAAACAGTCGCTACCCCCTGGCCTGTGCCCCCCATGAGAGCTTGCGCTTACATGGGGCCTCCTTCTTCCGAAGGTACGGAGGCAATTTGCCGAGTTCCTTCAGGACACTTCTCTCAAGCGCCTTGGTATACTCTACCTGACCACCTGTGTCGGTTTCGGGTACGGTCTATACGGTGGGGCTATTTCCCGGGACAGTTTCGAAGCCTGACCAATCCGATAAGGTCAGACAACACACACCATCCGTCACACACCACCAGGCCCACGAATATTAACGTGGTTCCCATCGACTACCCCCTTCGGGCTCGTCTTAGGGGCCGGCTCACCCTGCGCGGATTAGCCTTGCGCAGGAACCCTTGGTCTTTCGGCGAGAGGGCATCTCACCCTCTTTATCGCTACTCATGTCTGCATTCGCACTTCCGATACCTCCACGACCCATTACCAGATCGCTTCGCAGGCTTACGGAACGCTCCGCTACCGCGTGCACTTGCGTGCACACCCTAAGCTTCGGTGCGTGTCTTGAGCCCCGTTACATCTTCGCCGCAGAAACCCTTGTTTAGACCAGTGAGCTGTTACGCTTTCTTTAAAGGATGGCTGCTTCTAAGCCAACCTCCTGGTTGTTTTGGGATTTCCACATGCTTTCCCACTTAGACACGACTTGGGGACCTTAGCTGTAGGTCAGGGCTGTTTCCCTTTTGACGACGGACCTTAGCACCCGCCGTCTGTCTCCCGAGTATCACTCATAGGTATTCGGAGTTTGGTTAGTATTGGTAGATCTCGCGACCCCCGCAACCATCCAGTGCTCTACCCCCTATGGTGTCCGCTCGAGGCACTACCTCAATAGTTTTCGCGGAGAACCAGCTATTTCCCGGCTTGATTGGCCTTTCACCCCTAAGCACAACTCATCCGGTAACTTTTCAACGTTAATCGGTTCGGACCTCCAGTGCGTGTTACCGCACCTTCATCCTGGTCATGCATAGATCGCCGGGTTTCGGGTCTAATACTTCAAACTAAAGCGCCCTATTCAGACTCGCTTTCGCTGCGCCTACACCTATCGGCTTAAGCTTGCTTGAAACATTAAGTCACAGACCCATTATGCAAGAGGTACGCAGTCAGGCCATAAAGACCCTCCTACTGCTTGTAGGCAATCCGTTTCAGGTACTGTTTCACTCCCCTCATCGGGGTGCTTTTCACCTTTCCCTCACGGTACTAGTTCGCTATCGGTCATGTACGAGTATTTAGGCTTGGAGGGTGGTCCCCCCATGTTCAGACAGGATTACACGTGTCCCGCCCTACTCGAGTCCTTTCACATCAGTTTCGCATACGGGGCTGTCACCCGCTATGGCCACACTTTCCAGAGTGTTCTGCTACTTGAATGAAAGGCACTGGCCTGGTCCGCGTTCGCTCGCCACTACTAACGGAATCTCGGTTGATGTCTTTTCCTCCAGCTACTGAGATGTTTCAGTTCACCGGGTTCGCTTCTCGAAACCTATGTATTCAGTTAAGAGATACCTGAACCGCCTAACCCCGCTCGCCGTCCTTGCGAACAACGGTCGAGATTAAACGGATAGGTGGGTTTCCCCATTCGGAAATCGTCGGGTCAAAGGTTGCTCACACCTCACCGACGCTTATCGCAGCGTGCCACGT
>NZ_MQUI01000083.1:0-5835 GCF_001970915.1 Sphingomonas sp. Sph1(2015) | reverse complement strand
TATGAGGACCAGGACGCGCGGATCTCCATCTTGGCCAATGACCTTGCGTCAAAAGGCCGGATACGTTTTCGCAGACTGATCAGAATAGCTGACACAAACCGCTTGCCGACGGGGCGGGCCATACGTTTGCGCCGGTCGCATCGGCGTGGACCTTCGAGATCGTGCTGTCGATGAGGACATATTCGAAGTCCGGCGTGTCGGCCATGGCATGGAACAGTCGTTCCCAGACACAGCATGGGGACTGTCAGGAATTTCGTGTGCGGGCGGGCGGATGAACATTACGCCGCCATGGCCTTGATGAAGCGTTCGCCGAAGATGACGGCGAACTGAGCCTTGGCCATGGTCCACTCACGTGGCGGCATTCTCCACTCTTTCTCCGAGCGGTTCAAGATCAGGTAGAGCAGCTTCGGGTCGGTTCCGGCTGAGGGCGGAATGACACCCTAAGCGCCGGTGTCCTTCGGCCAGAGGTATTCGCCGGTGAGCAGGATGTGCGCCCACCCGAGCGGCGAGACATGGGCAAGAAGATGGTCGGGCGTGTCCAGCCCTTCGCGATGCCGGGCTTCGACGGCATGGCCGAGGTGCAGCGTGTTCCAGTAGACGATGATGGCGGTGAGCAGGTTGAGGCCCGCGATCCGGTAGTGCTGGCCCTCGGTGGTACGGTCACGGATCTCGCCCTGGCGGCCGATGCGCAGGGCGTTCTTCAGCGCGTGATGCGCCTCGCCCTTGTTGAGACCGACCTGAGCGCGGCGCTGCATCCCGGTGTCGAGAATCCATTCGATGATGAACAGCGTGCGCTCGATCCGGCCGACCTCGCGCAGCGCGGCGGCCAAGTCGTTTTGGCGCGGATAGGCGGCAAGCTTGCGCAGGATGCGGCTTGGGGCGACCTGCCCCGCGCTCACGGTGGCGGCGCAGCGGAACAGGTCGGGCCAATTGGAGACGATTAGCGCCTCGCGTGCTTTGCCGCCCGCCAACAGTCGTAGCTTGGTCGGCGTGGCGGCAGGATCGAAAACATACAGTCGCTTGGACGGCAGGTCGCGGATGCGCAGCACGAGGCGGTAGCCGAGCATGGCGCTGATCCCGAACAGATGGTCGGTGAACCCGCCGGTGTCGGCATATTGCTCCTCGATCCGCCGCCCGGCCTCGTTCATCGTCAGTCCGTCGAGCAGATAGGGTGCCTCGCTGACGGTCGCGGGGATCGGCTGCGACGCGAATGGCGCGAAGCGATCATTGACGTGGGTGTAGGCCTTGATGCCTGGGTCGTTGCCGTAGCGCGCGTTGACCGTGTTCATCGCCTCGCCCTGTCGCGCGGCAGGGTAGAACTGGCCGTCGGCGGAGGCGGTGGTGCCCATTCCCCAGACCCGCGCCATCGGCAGGTCACCTTGCGCGGCGACCACGGCCGCCAGCGCCTGGTCGATCGCCTCGCTCTCGACATGCCAGCGCGCGAGGCGGGAGAGCTGCCAGTAATCGTGCGTGTTGCACGCCTCGGCCATCTTGCGCAGGCCGAGGTTCAGCCCCTCGGCGAGCAGGACGTTGAGCAGGCCGATCCGGTCGCCGCACGGAACACCGGTGCGCAAATGCGTAAAGGCGTCGGTAAACCCGACCGCGACATCGACTTCGAGCAGCAGGTCCGTGATCCGGACGGGCGGCAGGCGACGGTAAAGGTCGAGCACCAGCTCATCGATCCCGTCCGGTGCATCGGCGGTGAGGCGGTCGATGCGCAGCGTGCCGTCCTCGATGCTGCCATGCGGGATCGTGCCGTTGCGCGCGGCGCGACCGAGCCGGGCGAGGCCATCGGCAAGCCGCGCCTTGCGATCGGCGAGCCAGACATGCGGGTCGGGCGGCACCACCAGCTTCATGGTGCGCGCGACCGTCATCGGCACGAGAACATGGCGCAGGTCACCATAGCGGTGCGAGCGGTCGAGCCAGATGTCGCCCGAGCGCAGCGCGTCGCGCAGGTGGAACATCACCGCGACCTCACGGAGATGCGTATCGTCACCGCCCTTTACCCGTAGCTGACGCCGCCATTTGGAATGCGGGCGCAGGAAGTCGTCGGTCGCCGGCAGTTCGCCCTTGGCGGCGATGACGGTCACCGCGTCGAGCAGGGGCCGGGCGACCGGCGCGGCTGCGAGGTCGAGGCAGCGGAGCATACGCGGCGCGTAGCGGCGGAAGCGGTGATAGCCCCGATCAACATGCGCCAGCGGATCATCGCCCAGCGTGTCGGTCAGCGTCCTGGCAGTCGCAACGAGGCGGTCGAGCCGGTCCCAGCCCGCCGCGCGTGCGACCGCATCCTCCAGCGATGCGCCGTCACCATGCGCGTCGAGCAGCGACCGGCCGAACGCAGCGAACCCGTCCAGCGTCGCGGTGACCGCGCCTCTGGTCTCCGCGGTACGCGCGTCGTGCAGCTGCTTCGCCTCGCGCCAGGTGCGGCCGACGATGCGGTCATGCGTTTCGATCACCGCATCGGCGGTCGCGGCGGCCCATTCGATGACGCAGACCGCGAGGATGGCGCGACGCCGATCGGCGTTCAGGTCGCGCAGGCCATCGGCGAAATAGCGTTCGCCCTGCCGACGCAGACGCGCGACGCGGTGCGGCGGTACGCCAGCGAGCAGACCCCCATCGAGGGTCATCGCGCGGAGGAACTCCAACCGGTCGAGCAGCCGGTTCGCCGCGGCGGAATTGTTGCCCGGCTCGATCCGGCGCAGCCAGATAAAGCGGCTGATCGCACCCGGCAGCATCTCGGTCGTCAGCCGGTCGAGCCGGGTGCAGGCGACGCGATCGAGACGGGTGGCGATCCGCTTCTCGATCCCGCGCTCGGCCGCGACCAGCGCGTCGGCGCACAGCCGCTCGATGGTGGTGATCGCCGGCAGGATGGTCATGGTGTCGCGGCAGCGGGCGATGAAGCGCCGGGCGAGATCGTCGTTGGAGCGCGCCTGTTCGGCTTCGGCGAGCAGCCAGTCGCGGAACGCGCATGCCGGCGCGCCCTGACCGGGGAACGACCTATAGCCGTAGGTCCGGCGCAGCACCTCCATGTGCTGCTGGCGGGTCTGGCGGCGAACGGCATAGCGAACGAGCGTGTCGCCGGTGATGCCGAGCTGGGCACCGAGGAAAGCGGACACCGCCAGCGGAATGACCTCACCCGGTGCCAGCAACCGCCCGGGATAGCGCAACGCGCACAGTTGCAGCGCGAAGCCGATGCGGTTCTCCGGCCGACGTCGCCGGTCGATATGGATCAGATCGTCGTCGGCGAGGATGTAGTGACGGAGCAGCGACGCCTCGTCGGTCGGCAGGTCGAGCAGCGCCGACCGCTGCCGGGCGCTCAGGATATGGCGGCGCGGCATGGCCCAAGTGTCCCGGTTGAACAGAAGTCTGTTTTGGACAACACTGAGCCTACGCAAATCAAGGGTTTTCGGGGGCGGATTTCGGGAAGGTTCAATTGGGACAACGCGCCGCCATCTACGCCCGCGTCTCGACCGCCGACCAGTCGTGCGAGCGTCAGTTGCGCGACCTTGCCGGTTTCGCCGAGCGGGGCGGCTATGAGGTGGTGGGGACTTTCCGCGAAACCGCCTCGGGCATGAAGGCCAACCGCTCGGCGCGCGCCGAGGTGATGAAGCTGGCGCAGGCCCGCCATATCGATGCGATCCTCGTCACCGAACTCAGTCGCTGGGGCCGCTCGACGCAGGATCTGCTCGATACGCTGAACCGGCTGTCGGGCTGGCGCGTGTCGGTCGTCGCGATGAGCGGCATGACGTTCGAGGTCGACACGCCGCACGGGCGGATGATGGCGACGATGCTCGCCGGCATCGCGCAGTTCGAACGCGATATGCTGAGCGAGCGGGTGCGCTCCGGCCTCGCCGCGGCACGGGCGCGGGGCCGCAAGCTCGGGCGGCAAGCCGGCGACCGTCCCAAGTCCGACCGGCTCGCCCCCAGGGTGCTGGCGCTCGTCGCCGAAGGCCGCAGCTATCGCTGGATCGCGCGCGACCTCGGCCTCAGCAAGAACACCGTCGCCGCGATCGTCGGACGGGCGCGCGAGGATGCGATTCCTGCCGAGGGGGCGGCATGACCAGACAGTTTCCACCCGATCCACGGCGCAAGGCCCGTTTCCGCGAGATCGTGCGCGGTATCGTCGGCAAGGATCGCTCCGACCGAAAGTACGGTTTCACCGTCGATACCGGCGGTGCCATCGCCCAGGCACTGGAACGTGCATATCGTGACGGCGTGCGGGACGGTCCGGCAGCGCTTTCTCCGGCGCCGGAGCAGTCGGAGACAGGTCCGGTCGAATGGGCGCTGATCCCGCCGCGACCCCGCGAAGGATCCTGGAGCATCTGTCTCGCTATCCTGGGTGGTGACGGCAGCCGGTCGCACGACGGGCATCTTGCACCCGCGCTCACCGAACGCGGTACGCCGGGCTGGGCGATCGTCACGGAAGGTCGCAGTCCTGGCAGGGTGATCGGTGAACGCAGCATCAGGCTGCTCATCCGCCTGAACCTGCTCGATCATGCGCCAGATCGACCGAAACGCCTGCTCCTGACCGAACAGGGGCGGGAAACCTGGCTGCTGTTCTGCCAGCGCGGTGGGCGTTACCCCGAGAATCTCACCGATATTTGAGCCGCCAGCACAGCGCGCCCGGTGCGACCCGATAGCGCACCATCGAGAGGGAGTATTTCGTCTGCCTATGCCTCCGCATACCACTGCGTCACTCTCGCCCATCCCGACCGGATGGTACGCACTCCACCATACCATCCTCGCCGATGGCACGCTTGCGGTCGTCGTGGCCGACGTCGATCTGGCAAGCGAATGGGCACGTATTCACGCCAGTCGCGACGGACGCCTTGACCCGCCGGGCCGCATCGACCGTCTCACCAAAAGCGGTCGGGCCAAGCTGCTGATCCAGGACAAGAACGGTTGGAGACAAGGCCCTGTCTTCCCGCTCGAAACGCCGCATCCGCTGCTTGGACGCTTCGCCGATGGCCGTTGGCTGGTGGTCGGCTCTCGCACACACGGTGATCCGAATGCCCGTGTTTTCTCCCCGGACGGTTCGCTTCTGACCCGGTTCATGCTGGGCGACGGTATCGAGCACGTCGCGATCGACGACCTGGATCGCATCTGGGTCGGTTGGTTCGATGAAGGCATATTCGGCGGGGGATGGTACGTTCCCGGGATGGAGTGGCCACCATCCTCCAATGGCGTCGCCTGCTTCGCGCCGGACGGCAGCATCATGAATGTACCGACATGGCCCGAGGAAGCAGGGTTCATCGCCGATTGCTATGCGCTGACGCCCAGCGGCTCAGGTGCATGGGCATCCCCCTACACCGACTTCCCGCTGGTCCGCTTCGTCCCCGGCAAAGCGACGCGATGGTGGCGAAACGAGTTTGCCGGCGCAAAAGCGATCGCAATCGACGGCAACCACATGCTGCTCGCCGGCGGCTATGGCAGCGATGCCGCACGACTGGTCCTGGTCGAATTGGACCAGCCAGGAAACGGTGAAACGGCAGTCCCGTTGGCAACGTGGCAGATGCCGTTGCAGCTTGCCGGTTCGGAAAGGCCCATGCTTCTGACCGGCCGCAGTGACACCCTGCACCTGATCGACGGCGACATATGGCATCGATGGCGCATGGGAGATGCCGTTACCGCTCTCGCCCATCCACAGGACCGATCGTCTTAGGGTGTCATTTCGCCCTCAGCCGGAACTGACCCCGGGTAGACCGGATCCAGCGGCCGCGGCTGCCAGATCGCCACCTCGTCGAGTACGGCGTCGGTCACCGTCGAGATCAGATCGGGCGACACAGCCTGCCCCGGCGAAGGCCGGGGTCGATGCCGTACAGATCATGTAGGTGC
>NZ_MQUI01000082.1:0-6163 GCF_001970915.1 Sphingomonas sp. Sph1(2015) | reverse complement strand
GCGGGAGGGGAGTAGAAGAGGTCAAATATCCAACGCCCAGCCGTCGCGGCCCTTGGGGTCGAACGGCGCATTCGGCACGAACCGCTCCGCCCCCGCGCGCAACCGCAACACGCTCCAGTCGCCGCGCCGGTCGACCGTCTCCAGCGCGCAACCGCAGGCCTCATAGGCAGCGACCACATCCGCCCGCTGCGTCTCCAGCAGCCCGGCCAGCACCAAGGTCGCCCCCGGCCCCGCGATGGCGGCCAGTTCGGGCGCCATCGAGATCAACGGCCCGGCCAGGATATTGGCGATGACCAGATCATAGGGAGCACCCGCCATGATCGGATCGGCGAGCGCCCCGTCGGCGACGATCAGTTCGACCCCGTCGACGCCGTTGATCGCCGCATTCTCGGCGGTGACATCGATCGCGATGGGATCGATATCGGTCGCGACGATCTTCGCCTCGGGCCAGAGATGCCGCGCGGCGAAGGCGAGCAGGCCGGTGCCGGTACCCACATCGATCGCATTGACCACCGTCTCCGAAGCCATCGCGTCGAGCATGGCGAGGCAGCCGCTGGTCGTCTCGTGATGCCCCGTCCCGAACGCGCGCCCCGCCGGAATATGGAAACCGCGCAAGCCCTCCGGCACCGCCTCGTCGCCGGTATGGACGAAGAAGCGCCCGACCGACAGCGGTTCCAGTCCGGCTTGGCTGATCGTCACCCAATCCTGCGCGGGCACATGCTCGACCGTGGCAGGGTGGTCGCCTGCGCTCGGCACCAGTGCGCGGATCGCCGCGATGGTCGCCGCATCGGGCTCGGCCTCGAAATAGGCGTCGAGCCGCCAATGCTCGCGGTCGTCCTCTATCTCCTCGGTGGTCATGATGACCGCCTCGATCGCCAGATCGTCGGCCGCGTCGATCGCCTCCGCCTCGTCGCGGGTGCAGGGCAGGGTCAGCTTCCAGCTGTCAGCGGACATAGCTGGCTCCATTGATGTCGAGGACCGCGCCGGTCATCGAGGGCGGCGCGTCGGTGCAGAGGAAACGGACGGCCGCGGCGACCTCGTCCGGGCTGGCGACCCGGCCCAGCGGAATATCGGCGAGCAGCTTGTCGCCGCCCCGGCTGGCCAGATAATCGTCGGCCATGCCGGTCATGGTGAAGCCGGGGCAGACGGCAAAGGCCAAAATGCCTTGCGCGGCGTAACCGCGCGCGATGGTCTTGGTCATCGCGACCATGCCGCCCTTGGACGCGGCATAATGCCAGTGCGCGGGACTATCGCCGCGATAGGCGGCGCGGCTGGCGATGTTGACGATCCGCCCGCCGACGCCGCGCTCCTGCCAGTGCAGCACCGCCAGGCGACAGAGTTCGGCCGAGGCGGTCAGGTTGACCTGCATGGTCCGCGCCCAGCTGTCCGACCAGTCGTCGGCGTCGAGCGGGCTCGCCTCGAAGATACCGGCATTGTTCACCAGCACGTCGATGGCGCCGCCCGCCTGCTCCAGCGCCTCGGCCCAGAGCCTTGCGGGCGCACCGGGGTCGGAAAGGTCGGCGGCCAGATTCGCGCCGGGGCCGCTGCGTGTGCCATGGCCCAGGACCCGCGTGTCGAGCAGATCGCCCAGGGTCGATGCGATGGCCGCGCCGATGCCCCGGCTGCTTCCCGTTACCAATATCGTCGTCATGCCTCTGCCGTGCCGGGCGAGGGCCGATGCGTCAACCGGCTGAATTTGTCCTCCCCGGCACGGGGAGGGGGACCGCCGCGAAGCGGTGGTGGAGGGGGCGTGCCGCACGGGACGCCCCTTGAGGAAGCCCCCCTCCGTCAGGGCTGCGCCCTGCCACCTCCCCGTGACCGGGGAGGATCACCGATCACGCCGCGACCCGCGCGACGAACTGGCTGGCGCTGGTCTTCAGGTCGCCCAGCTGCGTGTCGAGATGGTCGAAGCCGCGCCCGACCCGGTCGATCTCCTGCGCGACATGCTCCGTGTCCTGGCGGATCGCGGCGATGGTGTGCGACATCGAATCGGCGGCCAGCGCGGTTTCATCGACGGCGGCGGTGATCGCGGTGACGGTCTGGGCCTGCGCCTCCATGGCGTGGCGGATCCGCTCGGCCGACACCTGGACCTCATGGACCGTGGCCTTGATCGAGGCATTGGTCTCGACCGTGGACCGGGTCGCGGCCTGGATCGCGGCGATCTTGGTCGCGATGTCGTCTGTCGCACGCGCGGTCTGGCTGGCGAGGCTCTTTACTTCCTGCGCGACGACCGCGAAGCCGCGCCCCGCATCGCCCGCCCGCGCCGCCTCGATGGTGGCGTTGAGCGCGAGCAGGTTGGTCTGCCCGGCGATATCGCGGATCAGGCCCAGGATCGATTCGATCGACTTGGCATGGTCGGACAGCATCTCCGACATGCCGACCGCCTGCCCCGCCTGATCGGCGGCGCGGTTGGCGACATCGGCCGCCTGGTCGACCTCGGTACGGGCATCCTCGATCGCGCGGATCAGCCCGGCGGCGGTCTGTGCCGCCTCGCGCATCGCCACGGCCGATTGTTCGGCGGCGGCGGCGACCTCGCTCGACTTGCCCAGCATCCCTCGGGTCGAAAGCGACGCATCCTGCGCCTGGCGCCGCAGATCCTGCCCCTCGATCGTCGCATTTTCGACGACCAGGGCGATCCCGTTGCGGAAGTCCCCCGCCAGCCGCTCGCGCTCGCGCTCGGCGCTCCATTCGCGGAAGCCTGCGAACAGCTCGACGGTCAGCTCGGTCTCCATGCCGAACAGGCGGAGCAGCGTGTCGATCATCACCTCGCGGCGGGGATCATCGATGGGCACCGATTCCTGCAACACCTTCAGCGCCGCCCGGTCGCTGGCACAGGACATGGCCAGCACCTCCATCGGCGGCACCCCGGCGGCATAGGCCGAGGCGACCGAACGCCCCAGCGACTCGACCCAGTCGCGCCCCGACAAATGGCAGAAGCGGTTGCGCAGATAGGCGCGCCCCGCCGTCAGCTGCCGCTCGCGGTCCAGCTTGGTCCAGTCGGGCGCCCCCGGATTGGCATGGCGCCAGTGATTCCAATACGCCTCGATCACCTCGTCGGCGCGCGCCTCGATCGCGGGCCAGAGATCGGCGGCGAGGCGGGTCAGCGAGCCGTCGCCCCCGTCGAAAGCGCGAACCCGCGCATCCAGATCGATCCCCGCGGTGATCTCGGTCGGCGGTGGCAGATCGGTCCTGGCAATGTCATTTTCCCGCTCGGGCATATCGGCTTCCGCTTTCAGGCAATCGGAACGTGATGGCGCGGACTGTGCCGGGCAAAGCGTTAAGGGCGGGTTAGCCGCCTGTCGCGCCGGGGCGCCCCGTGCGGCCCCGGCACGAATCTCGCCTCGCGGCTTGCATCCTGTCGGCGTCTTCACCATAGGCATATCCGCAAACCAGCCCGACTTTAGACTGTTCGAGGATCTGCCCTTGGCCGCCCGCAACACCGCACGCCCGCTCTCCCCACACCTCCAGATCTGGAAATGGGGTCCCAACATGCTGGTCTCCATCCTGCACCGCGCCACCGGCACGGGCATGGCGACCGTGGGCGCGGCGCTTCTCGTCTGGTTCCTGGCGGCGGTCGCCGCCGGTCCCGAAAGCTATGCGACGTTCCGTGACGTCTTCACCGTCGAGTCGGGCAAGCTCAACATCATCGGCTATGTCGTCGGCATCGGCCTGACCGCCTGCCTGTTCCAGCACATGGCCAACGGCATCCGCCACCTGTTCATGGATGTGGGCGCGGGTTTCGAGCTGAAGTCGAACAAGCGGCAGGCGCAGGTCACCATGATCTTCGCGGTCGTGATGACGGTGGCCTTCTGGCTCTATCTGGGGATCAAGTGATGCGTTCGGGAACCGCAATCGGCCGCGTGCGCGGCCTGGGCTCGGCCAAGTCGGGCACCCACCACTGGCTCAACCAGCGCCTGACCGCGGGATCGAACTTCCTGCTGGTCGTGTGGCTGCTCATCTCGATCCTGCGCCAGCCCTCCTTCGATTACGCCGCGATGCATCTGTGGCTGGCCAATCCCTGGGCCGCCATCCCGATGGTGCTGTTGGTCGCGTCGATCTTCTACCATATGCGCCTGGGCCTTCAGGTCGTGATCGAGGATTATGAGCAGGACCAGAACCGGGTCGCGCTGCTCGTCGTCATGAACCTGTTCGTCTTCACGATCGCCGCCATCGCCATCTTCTCGATCCTCAAGATCGCCTTCGGAGCCGCTGCATAATGTCTGCTGCCGCCTACAAGATCATCGACCATACCTATGACGCCGTCGTCGTGGGTGCGGGCGGCTCGGGCCTGCGCGCCACCATGGGCATCGCGGAAGCGGGTCTGAAGACCGCCTGCATCACCAAGGTGTTCCCGACGCGCAGCCACACCGTCGCCGCGCAGGGCGGCATCGCCGCCTCGCTGGGTAACATGGGTCCCGACCATTGGACCTGGCACATGTACGACACCGTCAAGGGGTCGGACTGGCTGGGCGACCAGGACGCGATCGAATATCTCTGCCGCGAGGCGCCCGCCGCCGTGTACGAGCTGGAGCACGCCGGCGTGCCGTTCAGCCGCACCGAAGAGGGCAAGATCTATCAGCGCCCGTTCGGCGGCATGATGCAGAATATGGGCGAAGGCCCGCCCGCGCAGCGCACCTGCGCCGCCGCCGACCGTACCGGCCACGCCATGCTTCACGCGCTGTACCAGCAGTCGCTGAAGTACGACGCGGACTTCTTCATCGAGTATTTCGCGCTCGACCTGATCATGGACGATCAGGGCAACTGCCGCGGCGTGATCGCGCTGTGCATGGAAGACGGCTCGATCCACCGGTTCCGCGCGCACAATGTCGTGCTGGCGACCGGCGGCTATGGCCGCTGCTATTTCTCGGCCACCTCGGCGCATACCTGCACGGGTGACGGCGGCGGCATGGTGCTGCGCGCTGGCCTGCCGCTCCAGGACATGGAGTTCGTGCAGTTCCACCCGACCGGCATCTATGGTGCTGGCGTCCTCATCACCGAGGGTGCGCGCGGTGAAGGCGGCTATCTGACCAACTCCGAAGGCGAGCGCTTCATGGAGCGTTACGCGCCATCGGCCAAGGATCTCGCCAGCCGCGACGTCGTGTCGCGCTCGATGGCGATGGAAATCCGCGAAGGGCGCGGCGTCGGCAAGGAGGGGGATCATATCTACCTCCATCTCGACCATATCGACCCGAAGGTGCTGGCCGAGCGCCTGCCCGGCATCACCGAGACCGGCAAGATCTTCGCCGGTGTCGACCTGACCCGCCAGCCGCTGCCCGTGACGCCGACCGTCCACTATAATATGGGTGGCATCCCGACCAACTATCATGGCGAAGTCGTTCGCCTGAAGGACGGCAACCCGGACTCGGTCGTCCCCGGCCTGTTCGCGGTCGGCGAAGCGGCCTGCGTGTCGGTCCATGGCGCGAACCGCCTGGGCTCCAACTCGCTGATCGACCTTGTCGTGTTCGGCCGTGCGACCGGCCTGCGCATCAAGGACACGCTGAAGCCCGGCACGCCGCACGCACCGCTGCCCAAGGGCTCGGAAGAACTGGCGCTGGGTCGCCTGGATCACTTCCGCAACGCCGCCGGTGGCTCGACCACCGCATCGGTGCGCAGCGAGATGCAGAAGACGATGCAGCGCCACTGCGCCGTGTTCCGCACCGACGAGCTGCTGACCGAAGGCCGCCAGATGATCCGCGCCACCTATGACCGGATGAAGGACATCGGCATCAAGGATCGCTCGCTGATCTGGAACACCGATCTGGTCGAGACGCTGGAGCTGGACAACCTCATCAGCCAGGCGGTCGTGACGATGGAATCGGCGCTGAACCGCAAGGAAAGCCGCGGCGCGCACGTGAACGAGGACTTCCCCGATCGCGACGACGCCAACTGGATGAAGCACACGGTGGCGACGTTCGACGGCTGGGGCGGCCAGGGCGGCGGAGTCGCGATCGACTATCGCCCGGTCCACGATTATACGCTGACCGACGATATCGAGTATATCAAGCCGAAGAAGCGGGTGTACTGAGGCCCGGTTTTCACGGTTCGGAATAAAGGGGCTGGCGAGCGATCGCCGGCCCTTTTTGTCATGTCTTCTTCTTACTCCCCTCCCGCAAGCGGGAGGGGTTGGGGGAGGGAATAGCCACAGGCGACACAGCCCGTTGAG
>NZ_MQUI01000081.1:0-7578 GCF_001970915.1 Sphingomonas sp. Sph1(2015) | reverse complement strand
GGCAGGGACTATGCCAAAAACATCTGTGTTGCTGATTGGGTTTATTACCCTGACTTTGCTCATTTAAAATCTACCGCATTAGCGTTTTTTGGCTTTTCTGAGATCCAAAGAAACTGTTGCTTGAGATATTCCGAGAAGATCAGCAATTTCGGCTTGTGATAAACCTGATGCATACATCCCGACCTCAAGCTCACGGCGCTCGATAATGCTTATCTGGCTAGGATCGAATCTAGTAGCCTGCTGAAAGCTACCGTTTGCTCTTACCCTTAAAGATTCTACCCGACCGTCCTTTTTAGTTTTATGAATCGATACTACCCCACCCGACCCGGTGATTTTAAACGTGTCAGTAGGTCGGACGTTAAATTCATTAAGGGCGGACAGCAAATTATCTGGCCGAGCAGGAACAAGCTTTGCCAATGCAGCCTCCTAATAGGTTTCGTTGAAACCAATTAGTTTGTACCTCTGCGAGCTGTCAAGTCAGCTCCGATGCGGTGGCAAGCGATGCAAAACTCATAGGTTCTGCATCATTCTGGAAACCGCAGAAATCCGGGCGCTTCCGTGATGCATATATCCGATGCACAACGATCGCATGATCTACGGCTATGCGCGCGTCTCCTCCACCGGCCAGGACCTCACTCAGCAGGTGGCCCAGCTCCTCGCCGCCGGCTGCGTGAAGGTCTACCAGGAGAAGGCCAGCGCCGCGTCGGCCGAGCGGCCCAGGCTCAAGCGCGCGATCGGCGCGCTCGATGCCGGCGACGTGCTGATGGTGACGGCCACCGATCGCCTCGCCCGCAACACCCGCGACCTGTTGAACATCCTCCATGCTGTGAATGAGGCGGGGGCCGGCTTCCGCTCGATCGCGGAGCCGATGGTGGACACCACCTCGCAGTTTGCCGAGGTGGTCATTGCCGTGTTGGGGATCGCGGCGAGCTGGGAGCGTCAGCGGATCGTTGAGCGCACCGCTGTCGGTCGGGACCAGGCCAAGGCCCGTGGCGTGAAGTTCGGCCGGCGAGCGGCCCTTACCCCCCACCAGCAGGCCGAGGCGCTACAGCGGCTTGCTAGGGGAGATACCCAGCGCACCGTCGCGGCCCTGCTCGGGGTCGATCAGGCCACGATATCTCGGCTCTCGCGGCGGCAGGGGTGACGATCGCGCTACCCTTCGTCGGTGCGGCCGAACAGGCGACCGAAGAACCCGCGTTTGGATTCTGTGGGGCCGGGTCCGGCCAGCAGTCCGATCACTCGGGCTTGAGCCTCCCGCCGTTCCTCGTCCGATTGATCGAGGCGACGGCGAAGATCATCGATCGTGCCGTCCCGATCGCGCAACTGTTCCAAGGCAGCATCAAGACGGGCCTGCAACACATTGGAATCCGACCCGTTACGGGTGTCATCATTGCCGTTGCGTAGCGTTTCAGAAGGCGTTTCGGTTACTGGTGCGGCTGACTTGGGAGGGTACACCCGGTGCAGTTCGACCGGCTCAATCGAGAAAGAGCCGTCATCCTTCTTTGTCGCAGAAATCCGACCGCTATTGATGGCTCGCGATATGGAGGCCTTGCTGATACCCGTCGCCTTTGCGGCTTCTCCGAGAGTGTAAGCCATCTTATCGGTCCCTGTTGCGGATCGTTTCAAAATGTGATCCGCTAACCGTTAGCAGAAACGGTCAGATGGCGAAACGGTTAGACCCGGCCCCACTTAGTGGCACACCCCGTAACCCATTTCGTCCAGTCTGCCTTGAGAGCGTCTCCTACCAGTTTACGGCGCTGTTCGGGGCGCACGCGGGCATACTGATCCGCCAGTCGCTGTACGGAGTGACCACCGCCTAGGGCCATTCCGATTGCATGAAGCTCCGGGGTCTTGAACTCGTCCACCTGATCGTCGGCCGGCCAGCGCAGGGTGTCTGAAACCGATAGCCGAGAAGCCGCCGAGGCGATGAGGCTGGCGGTGTCGACGATGGTTTCTGTCGTCCCTTCCCGGCGGGCTTTTCGACCGCTGCTATGGCGTCCTGCCTCATCGGCCGCGGCGTCAGTGGCGTCGTCGTCTTTAGGGGTGAAGGTCAGGGTGACGTGGGTGATCTTGCCCCGCGCTCCGCGCTTTTCCGACCAGTCCATCGTGAAGGCGGCGAGCTGATCGATTTCGGCTTTCGCAAGGTCGAGGACGAAGCGACGGAAATCCGAAAAATTGAGCAACGTCTTAGGGGCCACGCCAACCCGCTCCCGCAGCTCCTCAATCGTGCCTGACCATCGAGGCTCGCGACGGCCGGCGAGCAGGCAACCCATCTCGTAAAGGGTGATGGCGTATTTAGATCGGAAGGCCAGCAGCGCCGCCCGGTTTAATCGGGCGTAGTAGTCGCTCCCTTGCAGAATGGCCCGAGCTGGTGCCGTGAACTCCCATTCGACGGTAGCTCGTCCATCTTCTGCGTGTTCGTTGAGGGTCCATGCCAGCAGGGCAGCGGTAAGGGTAGCAGCCCGCCCCTGAGCCGAGGTCGAAGACATCTGGAATTTCACATCCATCAGCTCGGCCAGGGTGTCTTGGATCCGATCGTTAGCATTGTGGCTACCTCGCAGCTCACGCTTGGCGATCACATGCGAGCCTGGTCGCCACGCCTCGCCGGCAGCTTTGGCGATCAGGAGAGCCAAGGTTTTGCGAGCGGCAAGGGAGGGTGATGTGCCAGCACCAAACCGAGCTTCGATGAACTCACCAGCTTTGACGATGGCATGACCGTCTCGGACCGATGCGGTGGAAGCCGCTTTCATGGTGCGACCTAGGGAGGGACCATCTGACATAGCTCAAAGTGTGTCAGAAACGAGCTACGAAGCAATGTCTATTCGTACCTCATTTCTGGATCAGGTCACCCCAACCCCATTTCTCGTAGCTGGGCACCCCATTTCTCGTAGGTCCGCACCCCATTTCTCGTACCTGCGCACCCCATTCATCGTAGGTCGAGCGATTTATTTGTTTAAAATCAGAGGCCAAGCGATCCTGAATCATAGAATCAATAGAATCTAGAATCATCGCGGGCGCGCGAGGCTGGCGTTGTATGATGACAAGCGGAATCGGCCTTCGGCCGATGCGCTGATGATGCGTGCCGGCTACGCCGTCACAGAGGCGGCCTACCGGCCGCAGGCTTGGCGAGAGAGGAGTCGGGGCGAGGGCACCGTACCATCATTCGCCGGTCGTCACGCGGCGAGGCGGTTTGCCGTTGCCATCGTGGACGACGATCGCGGCCACGCCCGAGGCGACGATGCGATCGATTAGGCGATCGGCTTCCTCCATCCGGTCGCTGGGCCAGTCGCGGGCGACGTGGACGCGATCGTCGCCGACTTCGACGGTCAGGTGGGAGATGGAGGGATCGAGGTCGAGCAGCCGCGCCATGTCGGCCTGTGCTTCGGCCGTGACGCGGTGCAGGCCGTCTCCGACCATGACGAGTTGCCAGGTGCGGGTGGACGCGTCACCGGTCATGGCAGCACCCAACCGCTAATCATTTTGGCGGTGCTGCTAGTGCCGTAGCAGTAGCGGCGACCGTTCGCTTTCTCGCTGTGCCAGCCATGATCCTTGGGGCAGGCGGCAATAGCGGGAATGGTCTGTTCGCTGGCCTGATCGATGCGGCGGGCGAGCTTGCCGTTGGTGGTGTTGGCCCAGCTCGCCGCGGCGACCTCATCGCGGGCGCGGGCATAGCCCGATGCCTCGCCCGCCCCGTTACCCAGGTAGTAGCCGTAACCCCCGGCGATCGGCACGAGCAGCGCGAAACCGGCAAGCGCGCCGTTCCACCACCTGTCCCACTGGCGCCGGCGTGTTTCATGGGCGCGGCGATCGGCGGCATCAGCAGCGAAGCGATCGTTGAGGGCTGCGCGTGCGGCAGTGTCAGCTTCTGCTTGGCGTTTCAGCTCCGCAGCAGCCGCTAGGAAGGCTTCTGCGGCCCCCTGGCGTGCTCCGGCCTTGGAATGGGCCGCTAGAGCATCAGGATCGATCAGGCGGGCTGCTATGGCCTTGTCGCGGGCTTCCTCCGCCTCGGCACGCTGGGCGTCCCTAGCAGCGGCATCAGCGAGGCTGGCGCGCACGTCCGACACCAGGTCGCGCAGGGTGCCGAAACCGGCGAGGATGCGCTGGATGTTGGTATCGAGGTGGGAGAAGAAGCTGTGCGCCTGGGCGGCGTCGGCGGCACCCCGCGCGCGATCGGTGGCAGAGGGCGACGGATCGGGGGGCATGTCGAACTCGGCCGGGTCGAACTTGCCGGTCGGGGGATCGGCCCGGTCCCCGCCACGACTCCTCCCCCTTCCGCGTTCCTGATCCTGGAGCTGGCGCGCCTGTTCGAGCAGACGGCGGGGTTTGTCATCCCGATCGCGGTCCATCAGCGATCCTCCCCGGGCAGCGTCCACCCCTCGAACGGTTTCTTGTCCTGATCCCGGCTGATGCGGTGGGTCAGCTCGGAGACGATGCCGGCGAACCGCTGTTCTTTACTGGCGGCGTCGATGAGCAGTCCGCCCAGGATGATCTTGCGGCGGGTGTCGAGGCGACGACCTTCGGCAGCGACACGGGCGTTGAGCGCATCGAGCCGGGCCTTGGCCTGCTCGACCCGTTTGCGGGCCAGTTCGATGGCTTCGGGTGTCGGTGCCGCCATACCTTCTCCGCGTGAAAGCACGATAACAGAGCGACTATAGCGCAATCTAACAAACGACGCCACCCGAGACGACGATAGGAGACAAGGGCGCACTTTAGCATTACCGTGTAATGCGTGCGGCAGGGGAACCCTGCACCCATGCCGCAAGCGGCAGCGGGGCCTCGGCCCCACACCCCGACCAGCGTCATGCCGCTGGACGACGTTTGAGAAGGCACGCGCGGACGATGGCGATCTACCATCTGGCGGTGAAATCGGTGTCGCGCTCGACCGGGCGCAGCGCGGTTGCGGCGGTCGCGTATCGTGCTGGCGTCTGCCTCGAAAACGAGCGTGACGGCCTGGTTCACGACTACACGCGGCGGGGCGGCGTCGAGGATGCGTTCATTGTCGCCCCGGAAGGCGCGGAGTGGGCGCAGGACCGCTCCGCCTTGTGGAATGCGGCAGAGGCGGCGGAGAAGCGCAAGGACGCCAAGGTGGCGCGGGAATACGAACTGGCGTTGCCGGCCGAGCTGGATGCCGGCCAGCGCCGCGACCTGGTTCGTGCTTTCGCGGAGGATATCCGGGACCGCTACGGGGTGGCGGTCGATGCGGCGATCCACGCCCCCCATGATTACGGCGACGATCGCAACCACCACGCGCACGTCATGACGACGACGCGCATGGTGGACGCGGAAGGGCTGGGCGCCAAGACGCGCCAGCTCGACGTGCGCTCGACAGCCTCGGTGGAGGTGGAGGCGATCCGCGAGCGGTGGGCGGGGATGGTCAACCAGGCGCTGGAACACGCCCAGGTGGCCGAGCGGGTTGATCATCGCAGCTATGCCCGTCAGGGACTGGAGATCGAGCCGACCGTGAAGATGGGCCATGCGTCGGCCGCGATCGAGCGCCGCGCCGAGCGCGAGCAGATCGCGGCCGGCGAGGAACCGCACGCCGTCACCCCACGCGGGCAGATGAACGAGGCAATCCTAGAGAAGCGGGGCTTGGGCCTTTACATCGAGCGCGGCCGGGAGTGGCTGCAGGAGATGGGGCAGCGGGTGCGCGACCGCGCCGAGTTGGCGGCGCAGGGCATGTCGAGCTTTGTCCAGGGCGCGGCACGGGCGATGCGATCGGGGTTGCAGACCAATGCCGGCGACGGGTTCGAGGCGGTGCCGGCGCTCGACCAGTCGCTCCGGCGCGAGCAGATGCCAGCGATCGAACTGGATCAGCCAGGACAGCGTGGGCGCGATCGGCAGCGAGAGCAGGAGCTGGACCGCCAGCGTGGGCGTGACGGGCCGGATATCGGCTTTGGGCGTTAGAAACTCGGAATAAGCCAGCCTTTAGCCAGCCAGGATTTTGGCAGTCCCGTGTCGTGATGCGCGCGCATCTTGACCCGCCTACTACCCTAACGCCGTCTCGCTCCAAACCAAGGAGGTCGCACGCTATTCCGAGTTTGCCAACTATAAGCGCAGGCGAGAGGGATGTCAAGAAAAAATATTGGGCTAGGTTTTGGCTGGCGAACTGCGATCCGCCTGTCTGGAACAATGGGGATATGAATATATGTCAGCTTCGTATGTTTTCCTATGTATATATCGTTGCGTATAAATTGATGGTGTATATATAGTAAGCCAGAATGGCGTATGGATATATCGCAATCTTAAGGTGCGTGCAATGGCGGACATGGTAGGAAAATGGGGAGCGGACGTAGCTGGGCGCGGCTTTGCCCAGGTCCCTAACTATCTGCTCCTGCTCAACCAGTTTTTGGACGAGGAAAGGCGTCTAAGCCCTGCGGAATTGCTGATCCTTATCGAGCTGACCGGGGCATGGTGGGCGCGAGATGAGATGCCCTTTCCAGCGTTAAAAACGCTAGCGGTTAGGTGCGGCATTTCCGATCGGCAGGCGCAGCGTGCAGTGTCACGTCTGGAAGAGATCCATCTTATAAAACGGGTTAAGCGTAAGCAGGGCGGCATGATCGCATCCAACGCCTATGACATGATGCCTTTGGTCCGGTTCCTCGGAGAGGTCGCCAAAGCCTTTCCCAATGAGTTCGAGCGTAAGATCAAACGGGATGAGGCGCAGAAATTAGGAGCGCTTCTGGATAGCGGTGCGCATGCCCAGGCGTCGGCGGCAGAGGCTGACGAGCCGGTTAAAAGAGTGCGGCTCGCCCAGCATAAGCCTAAGCGCGTCATAAATTTGGATGACTAAGGGCGAGGGTTGGCCGAGGTGCGGCTGGTTGCAGGTTGAGTCAGATTCAATTTTTTATTGACTCGGCTGGAATGCTCACTACATGAGAGAGTGCGTCATAAAGAGCATTTTGAGTGGGCTTACGAGGTAATTGGCTCGCTTATGTGGATGGCAGACCTGCCTCGAGGTCTGTTTCGCGTGACACTTAAAGGTGGTTTCCGACCCTAGCCGCGAGGCGAAGCTAAGGAAACGCTGCTAGCGCGACGCACTAAAAGCCGCCCTCGGGCGGCTTTTTCTATATCTGGCCTACGACTACACCTGCGGTTCTTGTGTTTGAATACGCAGTAACGACGGTCCAGTGAGGCGTCTCTACCTTATCAATCACCGTCCTTACGTATTCCAGAATAACGGTTCCGGTCACGATACGAACAGTATTGACTCTAAGTCTCTTTATTTTTCGATCTTCAAAATAAATCAAGCCGGGAGCCGTTAGGATTCTCTGAACGTAAGCTGGAACGTCATTCTGGCTTGTAAAGCCGGCCTGTAAAATTTCTTTTTCGTGTTCAGCCCATATATGAGCAACGCCATATCCCGAATTAGGTCCTATGTGTCTGCCAGCTACAAGGTGGATTGGCGCTTGAGCCGTGTTAATGATACCATCTTTTTGGCTATTTAGTGTCAGGGCAGGGACTATGCCAAAAACATCTGTGTTGCTGATTGGGTTTATTACCCTGACTTTGCTCATTTAAAATCTACCGCATTAGCGTTTTTTGGCTTTTCTGAGATCCAAAGAAACTGTTGCTTGAGAT
>NZ_MQUI01000080.1:0-8385 GCF_001970915.1 Sphingomonas sp. Sph1(2015) | reverse complement strand
CGCGTCGACCCACAGGCCTGGCTGACCGACACTCTCAAGCGCCTTGCGGGCGGCCACCGCATCAATGCACTCGGCGACCTCATGCCATGGGCATACGCCGCCCGCGTGGTGCGTTAACAGCGCTTACGTAAAGGCCGTGGCGAAGGATGTTTCCAGTAAGGGCATCAAGGCGGCCTATGACCCGGGAAATAATCCGGTTGCGTTCATCGACAGCATCGTGACCCGAAAAGGGGACGCCGACGAGACTTTCAGTAACATCCGTGTCGAGGGCGATGGCGAATCTGCAGCGATGTCGTTCGACTATGCGTTCAAGGTCGATGGCGTGACCCTGAACACTGGCATGGAGCACTGGCTTCTCGTCAATACCAACCAAGGGTGGCGGATCGTATCGGTAGTTTGGTCGGTGAACGGGTAGGATCATTCCCACAACACCATCCCTGTGGGAATGCCCCGGCCGTCTCGCTGGTCGTTCGTTTGTGGTAACCCGGCGGTTAGCTGGATAACGCCATCTCGATCGCCGCTGCCGCGTGGAGAGCGGTCGTGTCGAAAATTGGCACCTCACTGTCTTCTGGCCGAACCAGCAGCATGATTTCGGTACATCCTAGAATCACCGCTTCCGCGCCGTTCTCAACCAAGCGAGCAATGACCGCGCGGTAGGCATCACGCGACGCCGGCAGGATCTTACCGGCGACCAGCTCCTCATAGATGATGCGATGGACGGTAGCGCGGTCCTCGTCGTCTGGGACGATGACGTTGAGGCCATGCTGATCGATTAGCCGCCCCTTGTAGAAGGTGTGTTCCATCGTGAACGCGGTTCCGAGCAGTCCGACCGTCTTAACGCCGGCCGCCTTGATGCGTTCGGCCGTGGGATCAGCTATGTGGAGGAGCGGCACGCCCACCGCGGCCTCAACGTCGGCCGCCATCCGGTGCATGGTGTTGGTGCATATCAGTAGCACGTCCGCGCCGCCCGCTTCGAGGCGTTGTGCCGCGTCGATCATGCGCGTCGTCAGGCCCGGCCAATCGCCCCTATGCTGCAAGTCCTCGATTTCCGCAAAGTTGAATGACCACAGGAGGCACCGGGCCGATGCGGTCGGACCGAGCCGGTCTCGCACCCCCTCGTTGAGGATGCGATAATACTCTGCGGAACTTTCCCAGCTCATGCCGCCGATCAGCCCGATCATCTTCATCTTTTAATATGTCCCTGCTTCATGCGCCTCTCGCCCAGTTGATATGGGTTTTGAGCACCCTGTCACATTCTCTTTTCACAATCCTTTTCGGGAAGCGCGACTATCTTGTGTGGAGGCCCAATGGCTGAGCATCTGGTTCCCTACGCCCGATCCGCGTAAAGACGCAGGCATGATCCGCGTTTGTGCCCTGTATCGTTTCGCGTCCTTCCCCAACCCCGTAGCGTTGCGCGAACCCTTGCTTGCCGTGGCCGAGGCGAATGGCATTCGCGGTACGCTGCTGCTCGCGAGCGAGGGGATCAACGGCACGGTGGCGGGCGCTCACGAGGCGATCGAAGCGCTGCTGGGCCATATCCGAACGCTGCCCGGTTGCGCCGATCTCGATTACAAGGATTCCACCGCCGAGACGATGCCGTTCCACCGGATGAAGGTGCGGCTGAAGCGCGAGATCGTGTCGATGGGCGTCGAGGGCATCGACCCCACGCGTGAGGTCGGCACCTATGTCGCGGGCGAGGACTGGAACGCGCTGATCGCCGATCCCGACACCCTTCTGATCGACACGCGCAACGATTATGAGGTCGCGATCGGCACCTTCGATGGCGCGGTCGATCCGGGGACCAAGAGCTTCCGCGACTTCCCCGGCTGGTTCCGCGAGCATCGCGACGAACTGATGGCGGGCAAGTCCAAGGTGGCGATGTTCTGCACCGGCGGCATACGCTGCGAAAAGGCGACCGCGTTCCTGAAGGCCGAAGGAGTGGCGGACGTCTTCCACCTCGACGGCGGCATCCTGAAATATCTGGAGACGATGCCCGAGGAACGTAGCCGCTGGAACGGCGAATGCTTCGTGTTCGATGCGCGCGTCGCGGTCGGGCATGGGCTGGCGCAGGGCCGTCACGGCCTGTGCCATGGTTGCCGGATGCCGGTCAGTCCGGAGGATCGCACCTCGCCGCTCTATGTCGAGGGGGTGAGCTGCCCCGCCTGCCATGGCACGCGCGACGCGGAGCGGCTGGCCGCCTATGCCGAACGGCATCGGCAGGAACAGCTGGCGGCGGCGCGGGGGCAGGCGCATGTGGGCGCGCGCTACGCCTCCGATGACGACGCGCGCGACGAACCGCCGCATCCCTGACGCGCAAACCATTCCCAGGCGGGTGGCAAGCCGGGGCGAACCTGCTACACGAAGCCCCGCAAAGCCATGGCCGTCGAAACCTTTTCCCCCTCCGAACCTGCCGAACCGCCGCGCCGCCCGCTCTGGCGCCGCTGGTGGGTGCGGGTGTTCGCCGTCCTTGCGCTGCTCGCGGCGATCGGCGGCGGCGTATTCTGGTTCGTGTTCATGCGCGACCTGCCCTCGGTCGACGCGCTCAAGGCCTATGAGCCGCCGCTGCCGACCCATGTCCGCGGCATCGACGGCACCCCGATCCAGTCCTATGCGCGCGAGCGTCGGGTCGAGCTGTCCTACAATGAATATCCGCCGCTCCTGGTCCGTGCCTTCCTGGCGGCGGAGGACAAGAGCTTCTTCGAGCATGGCGGCGTCGATTATCCGGGTCTGGCGGGCGCGGTGCTGGACTATGCCAAGAAATGGGGCACCGGGCGGCGCGCGCGCGGCGGCTCGACCATTACGCAGCAGGTCGCCAAGAACCTGCTGATCGGCGACGCCTATTCGCCGACCCGCAAGATCAAGGAGGCGATCCTCGCATATAAGATCGAGGATACGCTGACCAAGCCGCAAATCCTGGAGCTGTATCTCAACCAGATCGCGCTGGGCCGGAATGCGTTCGGCGTCGAGGCGGCGGCCCATGCCTATTTCGACAAGGAACTGGACGAGCTGACGCTGGGGCAGATGGCGTATCTGGCGCTGCTGCCCAAGGGACCGGCCAATTACGACCCCGTCCGCCACCCCGACCGCGCGCTGGAGCGCCGCGCCTATGTGCTGCGCGAGATGCTGTCGAACAACTTCATCACCCGCGCGCAATATGATGCGGCGATGGCCGAGCCGCTGGGCACCGTGCTGCGCCGCACGCCCAAATATGCGCAGGTCGGCGGCTATTTCGTCGAGGAAGTCCGTCGCCAGCTGATCAAGCGCTACGGCGAAAAGGCGGAGAGCGGGCCGAACAGCGTCTATGACGGGGGCCTCTGGGTGCGCACATCGCTCGACACCCGGTTGCAGGACCTGGCGGCGGAAGCGCTGCGCGACGGTCTGGTCCGGTTCGAGGGCGGGCGCGGCTGGTCCGGGCCGATCCGGCACGAGGATATCGAGGACGGCAACTGGCAGCAGGTGCTGCTGAACACCAATATCGGCCTCGACTATCGCGACTGGCGCGCAGGCATCGTCACCGCCAAGGATCCGCGCGAGGCGACGATCGGTTTCGCCAATGGCCGCACCGGCACCTTGCCGCGAAGCTTCGCGCAGATGCCGCGCCGGGGCACGGCCGCCACCGCGTTCAGCGCGCTGAAGGTCGGCGACATCATCGCCGTGTCGCCCGCGGGTGAGCAGTTCCAGCTTCGCTCCATCCCGCGCATCTCGGGCGGCTTCGTCGTCGAGGAACCCGCGACGGGCCGCGTGCTGGCGATGCAGGGCGGCTTCGATGCCCGGCTCCAGGCGTTCAACCGCGCCACCCAGGCCGAGCGCCAGCCGGGCTCGACGATCAAGCCGATCGTCTATTCCGCCGCGCTGAACCAGGGGATGACGCCCGCCTCGATCATCGTCGACGGGCCGTTCTGCGTCGACCAGGGTGCCGGACTGGGGACGAAGTGCTTCCGCAACTTCGGCAATTCGGCGGGTGCCGGGCCGCATACGATGCGTTGGGGCATCGAGCAGTCGCGCAACCTGATGACCGTGCGGACGGCCTCGACCGTCGGCATGAAGAACGTCGTCGCGATGATCAAGCAGATGGGGATCGGCGATTTCCCGCCCTATCTCGCCTATGCGCTGGGCGCGGGCGAGACGACGGTGGGGCAGATGGTCAATGCCTATGCGATCCTGGCCAATAACGGGCGCGGCGGCGATCCCTCGCTGATCGACTTCGTGCAGGACCGCCACGGCAAGGTGATCTGGCCGGAGAACTGGCATGCCTGCGACCGCTGCAACGCCGCCGATTATGACGGCAAGCCGATGCCGCGCCCGGTCTCGCACCAGCGGCAGGTGCTCGACGCGATGACCGCCTATCAGATGGTCCATATTACCGAGGGCGTGATCCAGCGCGGCACCGCGACCGGACTGCGCGACCTGAACCGGCCGATGTTCGGCAAGACCGGGACCAATAACGGCCCCACCGACGTCTGGTTCGTCGGCGGCACGCCGCAATTCGTCGGCGGCCTGTATATCGGGTACGATCATCCGCGCTCGCTGGGCGGCTATGCGCAGGGCGGGACGATCGCGGTGCCGATCTTCCACCAGTTCGCGCAAAGGGCCTATGAGGGACTCGAGAAGCTGCCCTTCCGCGCCGCGCCCGGCATCCGCATGGTCCGCATCGACCGGGCGAGCGGGCGGCCGGTCTATGGCACCTTCCCGACCGGCGACGATCCCAAGCCCGCCGTGATCTGGGAAGCGTTCAAGCCGGAGAGCGAACCGCGCCGCCGCGCGCGCCGTGCTGCCGCCGCCGAGGCGCCCGCCACGCCGACCGGCCCGACCAGGCCCGCGCCGCCGCGCGACAGCGATTTCTTGCAAAGAGAAGGCGGAATCTACTAGCCCGCTTCCCATATTCGTTTTGCCGTCCGGTTTGGGCGGCCGTACGACCGATTCGGAGAATTTTCATGCGCGCTGAAGCGCAGGCTCATGTCGACACGATCAAGGACGCCCTGGAGCTGCTGCGCCGCTTCCTCGACTGGGACCGCGCGCTGCGCCGCCTGGACGAGCTGAACGCGCGCGTCGAGGACCAGGCGTTGTGGAACGACCCCAAGCAGGCCCAGGCCGTGATGCGCGAGCGTCGCCGCCTGGACGAGGCCATCACCGCCACCCGCGCGATCGAGAACGAGCTGTCGGGCACGGTCGAACTGATCGAGCTGGCCGAGATGGAGGGCGACGAGGAACTCGAGAAGGAGGCCGTCGCCAGCCTGGGCGAACTCGCCAGGAAGGCCGAGGCCGACAAGATCAAGGCGCTGCTGGCCGGTGAAGCCGACGCCAATGACAGCTATATCGAGATCAACGCAGGCGCGGGCGGCACCGAAAGCCAGGACTGGGCCGGGATGCTCCAGCGCATGTACACGCGCTGGGCCGAGCGGCACGGCATGAAGGTCGAGCTGATCGACTATCATGCGGGCGAACAGGCCGGGATCAAGTCGGCGACTTTGCTGGTCAAGGGCGAGAACGCCTATGGCTATGCCAAGGTCGAATCGGGGGTACACCGGCTGGTGCGGATCAGCCCGTACGACTCGGCCGCGCGTCGCCACACCAGCTTTTCGAGCGTCTGGGTCTATCCGGTGATCGACGACAATATCGAGGTCGAGATCAACGAGAGCGAGCTGCGCATCGACACCTACCGCGCGAGCGGTGCGGGTGGCCAGCACATCAACACCACCGACTCGGCGGTGCGTATCACCCACTTGCCGACCGGCATCGTGGTGCAGTGCCAGAACCAGCGTTCGCAGCACAAGAACAAGGCCGAGGCCTATAACCAGCTTCGCGCCCGCCTGTACGAGCGTGAGCTGGCCGAGCGCGAGGCGGTGGCCAATGCCGAGAATGCGACCAAGACCGATATCGGCTGGGGCCACCAGATCCGCTCTTACGTGCTCCAGCCCTATCAGCTGGTGAAGGACCTGCGCACCGGCACCACCTCGACCGCGCCCGGCGACGTGCTGGACGGCGACCTCGACGCCTTCATGGCCGCCGCCCTGTCGCAACGCGTGACCGGCGAGGCGGTCGCGGTGGAGGATGTGGAGTAAGATGCGCGCGGGGGGGGGGCAGTTTGCTCGCGGCGGCACTCGTCATCGCGCTGGGGGGCGCGGTGGCGGCGTGCGACGGCTCGAAACCGCTGATCCAGCAGCGCGATGACGCGGACGACGACAAGGTCGGCCCGTTCCCGGCGGCGGACCGGCCGGTCGCCGACGTCGTCTCGTCGCGCTGGTCGAGCGAGGATGCGCGCGACCGCCTGCGCGAGGCGGACCAGGTCATGGACCGGGCCAAGATCCGTCCCGGCATGACGGTGGCCGATATCGGCGCGGGCGAGGGTTATTATACCGTCCGTCTGGCGCAGCGCGTCGGCAAGACGGGCCGCGTGTTGGCCGAGGATATCGTCGCCGCCTGGCGCGACCGGCTGGCCGAGCGTGTCTCGCGCGAGCGGCTGGACAATGTCAGCGTCCGCCTGGGCGAGCCCGCCGATCCCAAGCTGCCGCCCACCAGCTTCGACCGCGTTCTCATGGTTCATATGTATCATGAGATCGAACAGCCCTATGAGTTCCTCTGGCGGCTGTTCCCCGCACTGAAGTCCGACGGGCTGGTCGTGGTGGTCGACGCCGATCGTCTTACCAAGGCGCACGGCACCCCGCCCGCGCTGCTGAAATGCGAGTTCGAGGCGGTCGGCTTCACCCAGGTGTCGTTCGAGAACATGCCCTCGGCAGGCGGCTATCTCGCGACCTTCCGCGCGACCGGCCCGCGTCCCGATCCCAAGGCGATCCGCCCCTGCCGCATGAAGGATAATTAGGAAGGACAGTCCCGTTTGTCCTTCCTCCCCTGCAAGGGGAGGGGGACCATGCGAAGCATGGTGGGGGGTGTCCCCGGTTTCGAGGAAAATCAACCCTATCAGCGATTACACCCCTCCGTCAGGGCTGCGCCCTGCCACCTCCCCTTGCAGGGGAGGAAGGGGTCGGCCATTCGTCACCGTCGCTACGACAAAGTTGGAACATGACAGCTTTGTCATGTATTGATCCCGTATCGGCCCTGCCTGGTGCCGATAGACCACCGGTCAGCATGGGCCGGGGTCCCGCAGAAGGAGATGACGATGAACATGCTTTTGATTGCCGGGCTCGCGCTCGGTGGAGCGGTGGCATCGGACGGGGCGCTCGAACACCGCGTCCAGCTCGACCATCATTCGGGACCGGTCGCGGTCCGCTACAGCGCCGATATCGGCGTGACCCATAAGCAGATCGGCGCGGTGACGACCGGCGGCCGTCCCTCGACGCTGCGCTGCCTGTGGAGCGCCAATGTCACCGTCCACCGCGAAGCGCGCGGTGCCGGCGGCACGGCGCTGATGCGCAGCGCGGCACAGGACCGCGTGATCGAGGGCAGCCGCCCCGGCTGGTGCAGCACCAACCGCAGCGCCATCGCGCAGGACGTCGCCCGGCGTCACGACGCGGTGCGCGACCATCTTCAGGCCGTGGCGCAGGAAGACCATGGCCTGTTGCGTGCCGAGATGGATCGCCTCCATGCCGAGACGCGCGCCGGATGACCTTGCGTAGCATTGTTCTGGCCGCCCTGCTGGGTGGCTCCATGGCCTCGCCGCTCCTCGCGCAGGAGCGGCCCGCGATCGGCGTCGAGGTGAACAGCGACGAGAATCGCCGGGGGCTGAGCTGGAGCGGGGGGCGGGTTTCGCCCTCCGCCGATATCTTTGCGACGAGCGGGCCGTTCGAGGCGAGCGGCCGCATCGTCGCACTGCGCGAATCGGACCGGCATGGCGGCGCGGGTTTGGTCGGCGACCTGACCCTTGGCGCCTCCACGATACTAGGCCCGGTGACGATGCGCGGACACGTGACCGGGCATCTGTTCGGCGGGGCGGGCTTCAACGCCGATTATGTCGAACTGGGCGGGTCGGCGGCCTATACGCTGGGTCCGGTGCAAGTGAATGCTGGCGCGGACTATGCGCCGTCGCAAAGCGCGATCGGCGGCGACAATCTCTATCTTCATGCCGGGGCGCAGGCAGGGATTCCGGGCACGCCCTGGACGGTGCTGGCGGGTGTCGGCCATTCGACCGGCAAGACCGAAGACGCTTTTCGCGCCGCACGGCTTCGCCCCGGTGGCGACTATAGCGACTGGCGGGTCGGGGTGGAGCATGTCACCGGCCCGGTGACGCTGGGTCTGGACTATGTCGGGACCGATGTGTCGGAGCGGGCGGCGTCGGCCTTTGCGCTGGCGGATGCGCGGCATTCGGGGGACAGGATCGTCGGCCGGGTGCGGTTCGGATTCTGAGGGTCGTCCCACAGCTGGCCACAGGCTCTCCCCTCCCGCAGGCGGGAGGGAATGGGGGAGGGCTTCTCCCCAGGCGGTGTCGCC
>NZ_MQUI01000007.1:0-135455 GCF_001970915.1 Sphingomonas sp. Sph1(2015) | reverse complement strand
TATGAGGACCAGGACGCGCGGATCTCCATCTTGGCCAATGACCTTGCGTCAAAAGGCCGGATACGTTTTCGCAGACTGATCAGAATAGCTGACACAAACCGCTTGCCGACGGGGCGGGCCATACGTTTATGGCCTGATCGAAATCAACCGACCGGAAAATGCGGGCAAGGGGCGGATCAAGGGCGTGGAAGTCGGCGGCCAGACCTTCTTCGACTTCCTGCCGGGCCTGTGGAGCGGCTTCGGGGTGCAGGCGAACGTCACCTATCTGGAAGGCAAGCAGCGTTACCCGGCCAATCTGTTTGCTGCGTCCGGAGGCACCACGCCGCCGCCGTTCGTGCCGATCACCGGCCTGTCAAAATGGACCTACAATATCGCGCTCTTCTATGAAAAGGGCGACGTGTCGACCCGCCTGTCGTTCAACAATCGCGATGCCTTCCTGAACGGCAATTTCATCAACGGCGCTGGATTCTACAATGGTGAGGGCACGACCCGTATCCAGCGGCTTGATTTCGGCTTCAACTATAACATCACCAAGGAAATCACGATCGCGTTCGATGCGGCCAACCTGCTGGCCAAGCCGTTCAACAATTATCGCAGCTATGGCAACGGCCTGTCCTATCCGCGCGACGTGCGTGACGAGGGCCGGTACTATGGTCTGGGCGTGCGCTTCCGCTTCTGACCGATTGGGGTGGGTTTCGGCCCACCCCCTCAATCCCCAACGTAGCCTCGCAGGGCAGGGACGGCACCACGCCGTCTCTGCCCTTTTTCTGTGAGAGCAATGACACCCCTCCCCTTCAGGGGAGGGGCAGGGGGTGGGGCGCTTCCACAAATGGCACGCTCGCGGAGGAGTCCCACCCCAACCCCTCCCCTGAAGGGGAGGGGCTACTCCGATCAGACCAGCGCGTTGCGGCGGATCAGTTCCTTATACCATTGCGCGCTCAGCTTGGGCGTGCGCTTCTGGGTGGCGTAATCGACATGGTGCAGGCCGAAGCGCAGGGCGTAACCATCGGCCCATTCGAAATTGTCCATCAGGCTCCAGAGGAAATAGCCCTTGAGCGGATAGCCCTCGACGGCGGCGCGGCGGAACTGGCCCAGATAGTTGCGCAGATACATGATCCGGTCGCCGTCATCGACCAGCCCCTTGTCGTTCAGCACGTCGTCCGCCGAGGTGCCGTTCTCGGAGATGTAGATCGCCTTGGGCTTCCACATCTCGCTGACCGCGCGCACGCCCCAATAGGCGGCCTCGGGGCCGACATAAAGCCAGGGCGAGGCCATGCGTGGCGAGTTGGGCAGATGCGGCAGCGGGGTATAGCCGCGCGGATCCTCCGGGTTCGCCTTGACGAAGGTCGGCGTGTAGATGTTGAGCGCCACGAAATCGAGCGGGCTGGCGATCGCGGCCATGTCGCCCGCCTGCACCTTGGGCGCATCGGCGCCTGCGGCCTTCAGATAGGCGTCGGTGTACTTGCCCTCCATCACGGCGGTCAGGAACATCGCATTCTCTTCGCGCATCGCCTTCTTCGTCGCCTCGATATGCTCGGGCGTCTCGATGACGGGGACGAAGATGCTGGCATTGTCGGCGATGCCGACCTCGGTGCCCACCTTGGCATTGGCGCGGATCGCCTGCACGCCCAGGCCGTGCGCCAGGCAGCCATGGTGGCGGACCTGGTTCACCTGGCCCTGGGGCAGCTTCAGGCCCGGCGCGTGGATGCCGACCATATGGCCGAGATCGGTGAAGCAGCGCAGTTCGTTGACCGTCATGAAGCGGTGGACGCGGTCGGACAGCTTGCCCGCCATGAAGCCCGCATAATCGGCGAACGCCTTGGCCGTGTCGCGATTCTGCCAGCCGCCCGGCAGCGCCTGGGGCAGGTCCCAATGGAACATGGTCACGTTGGGCTGGATGCCCGCCGCCAGCAGCGCGTCGATCACGCGGTTATAATAGTCCAGGCCCTTCTGGTTGAACTTGCCACGCCCCTCGGGGAAGATACGCGACCAGGCGATCGACATGCGATACGCCTTCACGCCCAGGTTCTTCAGGAGCGCGATGTCCTCGTTATAGCGGTGATAGCTGTCGCAGGCGACGTCGCCGGTATCGTTGTTCGCGACCTTGCCCGGCGTGTGCGAGAACACGTCCCAGTTGGTCAAGCCGCGCCCGTCTTCCTTCACCGCGCCTTCGATCTGATAGGCGGCGGTGGCGCAGCCCCAGAGGAAGTCCTTGGGAAAGCTGAGGTCCGAGGCGGTGGCGGCCGCCGCGCGTGCGGCGGTCAGCGAGCCGCCTCCCGTCGCGAGCGCGGCACCACCCAGCGTCATGCCGGACTTCATGAAATTACGACGGTCCATATTCTATCCTCTTCTGTAACTTTTGTGACGATGTTCGGGTGAATGAAGCCTGTCGCGGCCGTCAGGGTTTGGTGGGCAGGGTGCGGGTGAGATCGGTGGCCAGCCAGACGAGCGGCGCGTTCCAGTTGATCGCGACTTCGTTATGCGCATAGGCGCGCGCATCGTCGATCCAGCAGCGTGAGCCGACGCACTTGCCCTTCAGCGCGGCGGAGGCGGGTTCGGGAAAGACGGTGCTGTTCGCACCGCCGCTCAGCACGCCCGGCGGCGGGCCGGGCATCCTGGCGTCGAACTGATGCGCCCAGAAACGATGATGCGGATTTTGCATCGGCTTCCACCCGAACCCGCTGACATAGCTCTGGTCGAGCGGATTGCGCCCCAGCACATAGTCCATCGCATCGACCGCGCCGTCGCGGTAGCGCGCCTCGCCGGTAAAACGCGCCGCCAGCGCGAGTATCTGTCCGCGCCCCAATATCCCGCTGTTCGACCCCCAGTGATAGGCCGTCGCGGCATAGGGGATGTGATAGCCCGACCGCGTTTCCTCAGCCAGGAAACGGTCGGCCAGCGCGACCAGCTTGGCGCGGGCCGCCGCGCGTTCGGAGGGCATGACGCCGGTGGCGGTCGCCAGCGTGATCGTGCCCAAGGCAGCGACGCTGCCCCAACTCGGCTCGCCGGTCAGCGCGGCGGCGTGGAGCGGCATCTTGCGCAGCGATTCGGCCAGCTCCGGCATCCCGGTGGCGGCGTACAGCTCGGCGGTCGCCCAATAGAGTTCGTCGGACAGCTCGCCGTCGCCATAACCACCGCTGCCGTCGAACGCCTGCGCGGCATAGACGTCCGGGTTGCGCAGCGCCGCGCGATACGCCTTGCCCGCCGCGATCAGGCAGCGCTTGGCAAAGGCATTGTCGATCCCCCGCCAGATGCGCGAACATTGCGCGGCCGTGGCAGCGAGGTTCAGCGTCGCCGCCGTGCTGGGCGGGAAGAGCAGCCGCTCCTCATGATCGTCGGCGGGGGCGGTGGGCAGCTTGGTCCAGTGGCGGTCGGCGATCTTGTGGTGCGCCATGCCCGACGCATCGACCGGCGTCAGGCGCAGCGGCCCGCGGCCCTGCCGTCCGAGCGGCAGCTTGATGATCTGGCCGTCCGGGACCTGCATCGCGAGCAGGAAGCGCATCTCGAAGCGCGTCTCGTCGAGCAGGTCGTTGATGCCGTTCCCCGCCTCGGGCAGCGCGGCGCTGCCATCGGGGAAGGGGGGAGAGGCCGCATCCACCTCATAGAGATTTTGCAGCATCCACAGGGCGATGCCGCCATTGACGACATATTTGCCCTGGTCGCCTGCGTCGTACCAGCCGCCGGTCACGTCCAGCGTGTACGGACAGCCCGGCCAGTCGGTCCCCGCCTGATCGAGTCCCTTGAAGCAGGTCACGACCTCGCCGACATGCCCCGCCGCCCGCGCCCATTGCGTGCCCCCGGCGAACCGCGCGTCGATCGCCACTCCGGCGCGCTGCTGATAGAAGAAATTGAGCGAAGCGCGCGACAGCGGGCGATAGACATCGGCGGCGATGGTGAAGGGGTGGCTGGTGCGGCCATCGACCTTCAGGCGATAAGTGCCCGGCGTGCGGAACGTGCCGAAGTCGATCTGCTGCACCGTGTCACCCGAGGCGGCATCGGGGCCGAAGACCGTCGCCTGCCCTCGCGCGACCGTGCGGCCCTGTTCGTCGAGCAACTCCCAGGGCAGCGCCGCGCCGTCCTTCGCGACGATCGCGCGCTTGGCGGTGTCGGGACGGAAGCCGATCTGGTTCAGATGCGGCCCCGGTGCTTCCCCCGCGCCGGTCGCCGCCAGCGCGAGCAGGGGAAGGAGCACGCGCCTCACAGCAGCGGCGCCTTGCTCTGCACCGTGCCGGGCGCGCGCGCGAAGTCGAAGCCTTCGGTGCCACTCCGCGCCGCCATGGCGGGGGCGAGCGGGGAGGGCGCGGTCATGCGCAGGAAATCGCCATGGCTGGGCATCCGCGCGGCGGTGTCGGCATAACCGGCGCGCATCTGTTCCAGCGCCTGCGCCACCAGATCCTCGTCCAGCGCGTCGGCGGCCGGTTCCCAGCTTTCGGGCACCAGCCCCTGACCCAGGCAGACCGCGACCCAGCTGGGGTTGCTGAACAGGTCATAGCCTTCGCGGAACAGCCGCCCCTTGCCCGCCCACAGCGCCATCTTGCGCGCCAGGCTGTCGGGCACCTCCATGGTGCGGACCCGGTTCCAGAAGGGCGTGTCGTCGCGCCGCGTCGCCTTGTAATGCAGGATGATGAAGTCGCGCACATCTTCGTACAGATCGTGCATCTGGCGGTTGAATTCGTCGCGCTCGGCGGGGTCGAAGCGTTTGTCGGGGAACAGCGCCACCAAACGCTGGATCGCCGCCTGGACGAGGTGGATGCTGGTCGACTCCAGCGGCTCCAGGAACCCGCTCGACAGGCCCAGCGCCACGACGTTGCGGTTCCAGCTCTGTCGCCGCCGCCCGGCGGTGAAGCGCAGGTGGCGGGGATCGCCCAGCAATTCGCCCTCCAGATTGCCGAGCAACTGCGCCTCGGCCGTCTCCGCGTCGAGATACTCGCTGCAATAGACCAGCCCGTTGCCCATCCGGTGTTGCAGCGGGATACGCCATTGCCACCCGGCCTCGCGCGCGGTGGCGCGGGTGAAGGGATCGGGTTCGGTCGGATTGAGCAAGGCACAGGGCGCCGCGACCGCGCGGTCGCAAGGCAGCCACTGCGCATAGCTCTCATAGCCGGTGCCCAGCGCCTCCTCGATCAACAGGCCGCGAAAGCCCGAGCAGTCGATGAACAGATCGCCCTCGATCCGCCGTCCATGGGCCAGCGTCACCGCCTCGACATAGCCGTCCTCGGGACGCGGGTTGACCGCCTCGATCCGCCCCTCGACCCGCGTCACCCCGCCGCGTTCGGCATAGCCGCGCAGGTAGCGGGCATAGAGCGAGGCATCGAAATGGAAGGCGTAGAACAGCTCGCGGATCGGCGAACGCGCATCGGGCTTGGCGCGGCCGAACTTGCCCGCCTTTGCCGCGACCGCGCTCATCGACCATTCGGCAATGTCGGGCAGCGCGCGGCGGCTGCGTTCGCGCAGGTAAAGCTGGTGGAAATGCACGCCCTGCAAATCCTGCGCATGGCGGCCGAACGGGTGGATATAGCGTTCGCCCTTGGCACCCCAGTCGACGAATTCGATGCCCAGCTTGAACGTGCCCGCCGTCTTGGCGAGGAAGTCGTTCTCGTCCAGGCCCAGCATCTGGTTGAAGGTAATGATCGGCGGGATCGTCGCCTCGCCGACACCGACCGTGCCGATCTCCTCGGATTCGACCAGCGTGACGTGCGTGTAACCGTTGTTCAGCAGGCGCGCGAAGGCGGCGGCGGCCATCCATCCGGCGGTGCCGCCGCCAACGATGACGACCCGGCGAATCTGATGGTCAGAGGAAGAAGTCATCGGGCAAGGCGCCTCATCTGGGCCGCGCGCCACTGCGCATGGGCCGGAACATGGGGAAGGGCGGCGGCGATCGCGTCGGTCATCCGCGCCATGGCGGCATCGACCTGGGCTGCGGGGATGCCGTGGACCAGCGGATCGATGCGACGGGGAAGATAGCCTTGCCCCAACAGGATCGCGGCCCAACTGTCGCGGGTGAAGGTCTCTTCCTCGTAAAAGGGCAGGCGACCGCGCTCGCCGAACTGGCCGAGCGTATGGGCCAGCGACGCAGGAAGTTCGGCCTTCGCCACCGCCTGCCACATCGGCTCGGGGCGGCGGGCGGTGCGGTAATGCGCAGCGAGGAAGTCGCGCACCCGCTCCGCCTCGGCCAGCGTCTGGCGGTTGAAGTCGGCGGCCTCCACTTCGGCCATGGCGGTGTCGGGCAACATGGTGACGAGGCGATCGATCGCGCTCAGCGCCAGATGCAGGTTGCACCATTCCAGCGGCTCGACCTGCGTCGCGGCGTCGCCGATCGCGATGCAGTTCCCGCGCCAGGCTTGCGGCCGGGTGCCGGGGCGGATGGCGATGGGCGTGTCGACCACGGCCCCGTCGCGCGCCAGCATCGCGGCGGCCCCGGTATCGGACAGATGCTCGCTGCTATAGGCGATGCCGACCTGCTCGCCGCTCGACCAGCGCCAGCCCGCCGCATGGGCGGTCACGGGCGTCAGCACCGGCGCGCCTTCGCCCGAGACTTGCGTGCCCAGCAGCACGCGGTCGCAGGGCAGCCACTCGTTCCAATCCTGCCACGCATCGTCGATGCTGCCCCGCAGCAGCGCGGCGGGGCCGGTCGCATCGATATAGAGATGCGCGGTCAGGGCTGCGCCATGCTGCACTGCGATAGCGGTCACATGGCCGGTCGGATCGACCTGCACTTCGGTGATCGAATCCGTCACCTCGCGCACCCCGACATGCAGGGCAAAGGCGCGCATCATCGCGACCTGGCGGGGAAGGTCGAGCGTCAGGCCGTAATCATGACCGGCAAAGGGCGTTCCCGGCGACGGCGGCACGAAGCCGCCCGCCCGCGCCAGCTGCGCCGCCGGGCAATAGGCGTCGAACGGGGCCGCGCTGCCGTCGCGCGCGGCGCGAAGCCAGTGCAGGTGAAACGCCGCCGGACCGATGGCATGGCCATAGCCGCCATAGGCATGGACATAATCGGGCAGCCCTTCCGCCCAGCCCGAAAAGCGCGTGCCCAGCCGATAACCCGAGCCGGTGCGCGTCACCCCGTCATCCTCGCTTATGCCCAGATCGGCATGGAAACCGGGCAGCGAGGGCAGGGTGCAGGCGATCCGGTCGGCCAGCGCGTCCGCGGCGGGCGGGGTGGCGAGCAGCGTGACGTCGAGGAACGGCGCGCGGCGCTTCAACGCGGCGGCAGCGCTCCAGGCGGTCAGGCCGCTGCCCGCGACCAGCACATGGCGGATGGGCGCGCTCATGCCGCCACCATCGGGCAATAGCGTTCCAGAAAGGCGCGGTGGTCAGGCCGGATGGCGACTTCGGCGGCGATCTCGGAACGCAGCGCCGCGACGGCCTGGACCAGATCGCCGGTCCCCGCCGCATCGGCGCGCGGGTCCCAGCCTTCGGGGACGATGCCCTGGCCCAGATACACCGCAATCCAGCTGGCATCCAGGAACACGCCCTCGCGATACTTCACCACCCGCCCGCGCCTGCGCCACAGCTCCAGCTTCTCGCCCAGGCTGTCGGGGATGGGCATGGTGCGGACATAGTTCCAGAAAGGCGAATCGTCGCGTGACGTGGCGTGGTAATGCAGGATCAGGAAGTCCCGGATCCGGTCATATTCCAGGTCGATGACCCGGTTGAACTCGTCGCGGTCGGACGCCTCCATCCGTCGGCCGGGGAACAGCTCGATCAGCGCGGTGATCGCCTGCTGCACCAGATAGATGCTGGTCGATTCCAGCGGCTCCAGGAACCCGCTCGCCAGCCCGATCGCAACGCAGTTGCCGACCCAGCTGCGCCGCCGCCGTCCCGCCTTGAAGCGCAGCAGGCGCGGCTCGGCCAGTTTCTCGCCCTCCACCGCCTTCTCCAGCGCATGGGCGGCGTCGGCGTCGCTGACGAAGGCGCTGGCATAGACATAGCCATTGCCGGTGCGATGCTGGAGCGGGATGCGCCAGCGCCACCCGGCGGGCATGGCGATCGCGCTGGTATAGGGGGTGACGGCGGTTTCGGTCCGGCACGGCATTGCGACCGCGCGGTCGGTCGGCAGCCATTTCGACCAGTCCTCGAACGGCTCGTCCAGCGTCTGTCCCAGCAGCAGCGAGCGAAAGCCCGAGCAGTCGACGAACAGGTCGCCCTCGACCCGCTCGCCGCTGTCCAGCACGACCGCGCGGATCAGCCCGTTCTGGCCGTCACGCTCGACATCGACCACCAGCCCCTCGGTCCGTACCGCGCCCGCTTCCTCCGCCAGGCTGCGCAGATAGGGCGCGAAGAGCAGCGCATCGAATTGATAGGCATAGCCGAAAGTCGAACTCAGGCCGCCCCGGTCCTGATCGGGATGCTCGAACCGCGCCTCGCGCGCCAGGGTGCAGGCATAGGACAGCTGGTCGAGCGGCGGCAGGTCCCGCCCTTCGCGCACCAGCCGCGACCAGTAATGGTGGAAATCGATCGCCCCCGTACCGCGCCCGAAGGTGCCGAAGGGGTGGATATAGCTGTCCCCGATCCGGCCCCAATCGCGAAACTCGATGCCCAGCTTGAAGGTGGCACGGGTGCGCGCCATGAATTCCGCCTCGGGGATACCCAGCCGTTCGTTGAAGGAGCGGATGTGCGGCAACGTGGCCTCGCCGACGCCGACGACACCGATCGCCTCGGACTCGATCAGGCGCACCGAGCATTGTCCCGAAAGGAGACGAGTCAGGGCGGCGCCGGCCATCCAGCCCGCCGTACCGCCGCCCACAATGACGACCCGCACCACGTCGTTTGTCACTTTCGTCATCCACCCCCGGCCCGGTGATTCCCGGGCCTGTTTGTCGTTTCATGCCGTGCGGCACGCTCCGCCGCAATCCACCGACAGGGGGGCGTGGCAGGAATGTCGCACCTTGTCCCGGATCGGACGTTTCTTAAGTTAAATATCTTGTCGAAATGTTGCTGGTAGCGCAATCATGAGTCTGTGAAACGTGTCGAAAGGCACGATCGCGACCGAACCAAGCGACGCCATGGGGCGCGCGACAAAGGGGGGGATGACCATCATGCGCAGCGCTGCGCCGCTCACTGCCAATGCCAATCGTTTTAATCGGCTCCTGCTCGGCGCTTCGGCCGGTGCCTTGTGCATCGCCGCGCTGACCACGCCCGCCTTCGCACAGACGACCACCGATCCCGACCAGAGCGCCAGTTCGCCGACCGGCGCGGTCGCAGGCCAGGGTACGGCCGGTTCGACGACGCCGCGCACCAGCGCCAGTGTCGAGGCCGCCGGCGCGCAGCCGCCCGCAGGCGATGACGTCGATACCGGCAAGGAAGTCGTCGTCACCGGCATCCGCCAGAGCCTGGCGAATGCGCAGACGATCAAGCGCAATTCCGACACCGTCGTCGACGCGATCACCGCCAGCGATATCGGTGCGCTGCCCGACCGCTCGGTCACCGAGGCGCTGCAGCGCGTGCCCGGCGTGTCGATCAGCCGCTTCGCCGCCGCCAACGATCCCGACCATTTCTCGGTCGAAGGCTCGGGCGTCGCGGTGCGCGGCCTGACCTTCGTCCGCTCCGAGTTCAACGGTCGCGACACCTTCTCGGCCGGTATCGGCGGCCAGGCGATCAACTTCTCGGACGTCCCCGCCGAACTGCTCGGCTCGGTCGAGGTCTACAAGAACGCCACCGCGGAACTGATCGAGGGCGGCCTGGCAGGGACCGTCAACCTGAATACCCGCAAGCCCTTCGACAACAAGGGTTTCCATGCGGGCTTCACCGCCGAAGCCAATTATGGCGACTTCAAGAAGAAGTGGTCGCCGACCGGATCGCTGCTGGTCAGCGACACCTGGGACACGGGCATCGGCCGGTTCGGCCTGCTGGGTAACGTGTCCTACTCGCGCGTCCGCAGCCGTGCGGACAGCGTTCAGGTCACCAATTTCCAGACCCGCGATAACATGCTCGCCCTTGCGGCGAACTCGACGAGCGCGACCGTTTGCCGCAATCCGTTGCCTGATACGGTCGATACTACGACCCTATCCGGGGCGGGTTCGGCTTGCGGTGCGGCCAGTACGGCCGGAGCGGACGGCAATCTCGACCCGGCTTCGCTGCGTTATGCGCCCATTGGAGGCCAGTTCCGTACGCAGGAATTCGATCGCAAGCGGGATGGCGTGGCACTGGCCGGCCAGTGGCAAAGCACCGACGAACGTACCGTGTTGACCGCGCAATATCTGCGGACCCATACGGTCAACGACACGTCGGAGCGGACTTTTGAAACCGCGCCCGATCTTGCCGAATACAGCACCTTCCCGATCGGCTGTCAGCCGAATTCCAATGGTCCATCGGGTACCGTTCGTGCCGAATGCCCTGTGGGTACGACAAAGAATTACGTGTTCGACAATAGCGGGCTGTTTCAGTCCGGATACATCACCGCGCCCGGTACCGGCCGCCGCGCGGCTTGCAACAACCCCGGACCTACCGCCAATCCGGCCACCTGTTTCGTGCCTAGCGGCGGTACGCAGCAGTCGCTCGCCCGTGGCATGACGCGGGACGAGAACACCGTCACCGATTTCGGCTTGAACCTCAAAACCCAGCTGGACGACCACTGGTCGGTCAACTTGGATGGCGATTATACCCGCGCCAAGAAGACGAGCACCGACTTCCGCGTATTCGGTTCGACCTTTGCCGATTCTGAGCTGGACATTTCGGGCAATCTGCCACGTGTCGTCCCGCATAAGCCGACGACGTTGATCTCAAACGGCGGCGTCATCAGTCCGGATCTCGCCGGTCAGACCGACGCGCAGTATTTTTCCAACCGCAACGTCCAGTTCTGGCGCGCGGCCATGGACCATCTGGAAGAGAGCAAGGGACGCGAATACGCGTTCAAGGCCGATGTCGACTATAAGTTCGACGACGGCAGCTTCCTGACCCATGCCAAATTCGGTGCACGCTATGCGGATCGCGCGTCGGAGGTTCGCTACACGACGTACAACTGGGGTGCGCTCTCCGAGGTTTGGTCGGGGAACAATCCCGTGTCCTTCGCGCAGGCGCCTGGGCAGACCGAATTCTACAGCTTCCCGAACTTCTTCCGGGGTGCGGTCAGCCCGCCGCCGGGTGCATATTACTATACCGGCGACATGACCGGCAATTATCAGCAGTCGGCCGCTTATCTGAAATCGATCGGCCAGCTTTGGCAGACGGCCAATGGCTCGGGCGCTGGAACCTGGGCACCGCTGGCAGAGCGTAGCGGTGTCGTAGCCGGAACGCCTTACCTGCCAGCCGAAATCCAGAATGTGTCGCAGCAGGACAAGAATGCCTATGCGCAGCTGAACTTCGCGACACCGGGCAATCTGTTCGGCAATGTCCGGATGAGCGGCAATGTCGGCGTCCGCTACGTACTGACCGACCTGACTTCGTCGGGCTTCATTGGCGCGCCGTCGCAACAGCAGACGCAGACCGATGGCACCTATGCCGTTCGCTGCCTGTCCAACACGTCTGCCACGCCCACTGGCATCTGTCGTCTGGGCGAGGCGGGCTATAATGCCATCCAGCGCTTCTCGACCGGGATCACCGTGCTCGATACGGCACGCCAGCAATATCATTACTGGCTGCCTAGCGCGAATTTGAAATTTGGTCTGGGTCGCGACGTCGTGCTGCGCCTGGCGGCGTCGAAGGTCATGACGCGTCCGGATTTTGCGAACATCCGCAACTTCCTGCAGCTGGGCTTCGACGCGAATAGCGGCCAGATCACGGCGACGGCGGGCAACCCGTACCTCAAGCCCGCGACCGCATGGCAGTTCGACGCGACCGTCGAATGGTATTTCGCCCGGGTCGGTCAGCTGTCGGTCGACGTGTTCTACAAGTCGGTGAAGGACTTCTTCTACCAGTCGGTCACCAACCGGAACATCACCAGCAACGGCGTTACGCAGTCGGTGCTGGTCCGTGGTCCGGCCAATTATGACGGCACCGGCAAGATCAAGGGCGCCGAGGTTGCGTATCAGCAGACCTTCGACTTCCTGCCGGGTCTGCTCAGCGGCTTCGGTGCCAGCGGCAGCTACACCTATATCGACAGCTCGGGCCTGCCCAATTCGTTCCTGAACGGCGGCGCGCCGGCCAGCACCTCGAACATCAAGCCGGGCAACATCCCGCTCGAGGGGCTGTCGAAGCACACGGTCAATGCGGCGCTGTTCTATGAAAAGGGGCCGATCTCGCTGCGTGCGGCGTATAACTGGCGTTCCAAGTATCTGCTGACCCCGGCGGACGTGATCTTCCCCTACACCTCCATCTACCAGGATGCGGGCGGGCAGCTGGACGCGTCGGCCTTCATCAACCTGAACAAGTACCTCAAGATCGGCGTGCAGGGCGTGAACCTGGCCAATCAGGTCATCAAGACCGAGCAGGCCTATATCAGCGGTTCGACCGCGACCGCGCCGCGCTCGTACATCGTCAACGACCGCCGCTTCTCGTTCGCGCTTCGCGGCACGTTCTGATGCGGCTGACCGGCCGGACCTCTGCGGTTCGGCCGGAATGACGGACGCAAAAAACCGCCCGCTTCCATGTTGGAGGCGGGCGGTTTTTCATGCGGGGATGTTTCTACCCTCCGTTCAGCCTGAGCGAAGTCGAAGGCCAAGGGAAGACTTCCGCCCAGAGGCTCATGTGAGGCGCGTACTTCGACTTCGCTTGGTGCGAACGGAGCGTGGGATTGGCAGTGACCGGGGCGATCGATGCCGCCCCGACCACCTGGTCAATTATGCGGCAGCTTCGACCGGTCGAAGCCCGGCCCCAGATCGATCAGAAAGGCCGGGCCAACCTCGATCACCTGCTTGGCCCCGGCCAGCTGCACGGTGATGTTCGCCTTGCCCGCCGCATAGGCCTGGGTCGCCACGCCCGAGACATAATAGCGTTTCCAGCTCGGGCCGACCTGCACCGGCTCGGTCGCGATGGGGGTATAGGGCGGCTCGGAGCCGCCTGCGCCGACCGGGATCGTCACCGGCGCGGTGTCGGTGGCGTTGGGTGCGCGCAGAAAGACCATGACCAGCATCGTGTCGCCCGCTGCGATCGGCTTGATCGTGGGATAGGCAGCACCACTGTCCCAAGGGTTGGCACCCGCCTTGCTGACCTTGATCTGCACGGCATTGCCGCCGGGAACCTCGGGGGCGGGGACCTGTTTGGCGCTCTGGTTGGGGCCATACGGTGCCCAGCCGATGCCGGGCGCGTTGACCGCCTTGTCGAAGATGCTGGGCTGGGCCACCGCGCCGGGGGCCGTCTGGGCGGCCGTTCCCGCGGGCAGGGCCGCGATCAGCAGGGCCACACATCCGATCATGATCCTTCTCCTCCTCTTTCGGCCGGTTTGTCCGGTCCGTCCACAAAAACGATTGTATGCGATGGGTTAGGAAAAGCCCGGCCCCTTTGGAGAGCCGGGCCTGATCTTACTGTCCGACGATCGTGACGAGCGGTTCGACCGGCTGGCCGGTGGGCAGGCGACCGCTGGCGGTCAGGCGGCGTGCACCATCGTCCCAGCGCAGGGTCGCGCTGTGCCCGCCCGTCTTATGCCAGGCGTTGGTGGTGCCGTCATCGTCATAGAGCGTGAAGCTCGCATCGCGACCGGGATAGACGCGGATGCTCGCCAGCCCTTGCACGGTCGCGGTGCTGGGCACGGCCACGCCCATCGGCACGATCGATCCGGCGCGTACGAAAAGCGGGATATGGTCGATCGGCGCGGCGGCCTCGATCCACTGGCCGCCAGTATGGCGCTTGTCCGTCCACCAGTCATACCAGTCGGTGCCGGTGGGCAGATACACGCGGCGCGTGGTCTGGCCCTGTTCGGTGACGGGCGCGACCAGGAAGGCGGGGCCGAACATATATTCGTCGCCCAGATCCTTCACGACCGGGTCGTTCGGAAAGTCCATGAACAGCGCGCGCATGAAGGGCGCGCCGGTCTGGCTCGTCTGTCGTCCCAGCGCATAGAGATAGGGTATCAGCGCGTAACGCAGCCGCAGGATATTCGCCAGGATCGGCTCGGCGGCGGTGCCATAGTCCCACAATGCCGTGCCCGGTCGCTGGCCATGGATGCGCAGCGTGGGCGTGAAGGCGTTATACTGGAACCAGCGGACGAACAGCTCCGGGTAATCGCGGTAGGACGGCGCCATCGCGGTCGCCCCCGCCGGATCGACCAGCACCGGGCGTTGCGCTTCCGGTCCGTTGGGCCATTGCCAGCCGCCGGTGTCGCTCGACCAATAGGCGATGCCGCTGGCCGTCATGCCGAGGCCCGCCGGCACCTGACGGCGCAGCGCTTCCCAGTTGGACTGCACGTCCGACGACCAGAACAGGCAGCCATTGGCCTGGGTCCCCAGATAGGCGGCGCGGCACAGGATCAGGTTGCGCTTGTCCGGCCGGTCTCGCGCCGATCCTTCGGCGACGCTGGAGGTGTGGAGCAGCGGATAGACGTTGCGATAGCGATCGCCCGAGCCGATCGAAAAGAAATGCCCCTCCGGCACCAGATCCGGCTCGGTCTCGTCCAGCCAGGCATAGTCGAAGCTCTTGGAAAAGATGTTGTCGCGGATCTTGCCCCAGAACCAGGCGCGCGCCTCCGGATTGGTGCTGTCGATCAGCGCGCCTGCGCGGTCCGAGCGGATCGGCAGCCCGTCGACCGGGTTGCCGTCCCTGTCCTTCATCAGCCAGCCCTTGGCCGCCAGCGTGTCGAACCAGCGGCTTTCCCGCTCGAAACGCGGCCAGATGCTGATGATGCTCTGCATCCCCATCGACTTGAGATGCGCATTCATCCCCGCCGGATCGGGAAAGGCGGTGCGGTCGATGTCGAGCTGCCCCATCCGCGTCCAGTAGAACCAGTCGAGCACCATGATGTCGAGCGGCAGACCGCGCTTGCGGTATCCGTCGGCGATCTCGGTCAGCTGGCCCTGCGTCTCGTAGCGCGCCTTGCTCTGAATCAGGCCGAACGCGGCCTTGGGCGGCAGCGGCGTCGCGCCGGTCAGGCGGGCATAACCGGCGTACAGCTCATCGGTCGTCTTGCCTGCGATCACGAAGAAGGACACCCGCTCGCCGACATTCGAGGCGAACTTCGTGGCGTTCAGCAGGCCGGGCGAGACGGTCGTCGCGGACGGATTGTCCCACAGGATCGCATAGCCCTTGTCCGTCACCATGAATGGCACGCAGACGGACTCGCCGCCGGGGCGGTCATAATCGTGGCGGCAATCGATGGTGCGCCCGCGCAGGTCGAGCACGCCGTCCTGATACTGGCCCAGCCCGTAATAATGCGTGTCGGGCGTGTCGGAGAAGCTGGCGCCGACGCGGAAGGTCTTTTCGTCCGAGACGGTGTGCGGCGCCTTTTCCCAGCCGTTCATGCGGGTCAGCGGCTTGCCGTCTGCGCCTGCGAAGCTGATCGACACGGGCGGCAGCGAGGGCGCGAAATAGCGCTCCATCTGGCTCGGCGGCTTGGGCCAGGGCTGGGCTGCGACCGTCACGGTCATGCCGGAAGAGGCAAAGACGTCGCCGGTCGCATCGGCGCGATGCGACCAGCCTGCCGCGTCGCTCCTGGCGATCAGGCCATAGCCGGGCTTGGCCTCTGCTTCGGCGCGGTCGGTGGCGATGGTGACGCGAACGATGCCGGGGCCGTAAGGCTCGACCGAGACGAGCGCGCCGTTGCGCTCGACGGTCGCAATCGGATCGGCCGTCAGGGCGAGAGGGGCGACACCCGCGAGCAGCGCGGATGCGGCGCAGGCCCACCGCCAGTGACGACCGGACACCGTGGCGCGCGTTTTGCCCCGCATGAAACCTCCCCCCTGAAATAAACAAACTGTTTTGCGTATTCGCCACCCTATCGCTGGTCCGGTGGGTGGGAAAGGGGGAATGGAGCGCGATGACGTTCGATTGAGGCACCCCTCCCCTTCAGGGGAGGGGCCGGGGGTGGGGCGTAACCGCAAGCACAGCGTTTGTTGCGAGGCCCTACCCCAACCCCTCCCCTGAAGGGGAGGGGCTTAGCTCGGTTCCATACCCCGCCGTCTTGCTTGAAGGTCAGCTGCGGAACGGATCGCTGACCGTCGCGCGGCCGGGCCGGTCCTGCCGTCCCGCCAGTCGTAGGCGATAATGCGGGTCGCTGGCGCGGGTCAGCGTCACGTCATACCAACCCAGGTCCTTGTCGAGCGACCAGCGGTGGCGGCCGGGCTTGAGCGGGATGGGCGGGGGCGCGGTCTTGCCGGGTTCGGGGCGGACGATCGACAGGTCGCTGAGGCCGGGCGGGACGATCAGGGTCAGGCCGTCGTCATCGACCCGATGCTGCACCTTTGTCGTCACGTCATGCCCGGCGAAATGGCGGTGGAAGCCGTTCGGGCCGAGCACCCACAGGTCATGAACGGTCGGCCAGACATCCTCCAGCTGCGTGCCCGCCGCCAGCACATAGCGGCGCGGTGCCCGGTCCAGCGCGTGCCGGTCATAGACATGAAAGACCGCGCCTGCGCCCTCCGCCCGGAAGCGCAGCCGAACGCCCGCGGGATCGACGATATGTTGCACATCCAGTCGGTAGGGCAGGGGCCGGGCGCGGCGGATGCCCGGCTCCTGCTCGGGCGCGCCGGGCGAGGCGGGGGCCTGCGGGTTGACCTGGCCCTTGATCGCCGCTGCGCGGACCGCTTGCTCGCGCGGATCGGGCAGGCGGGGTGTCGCGGTATCGCTCCCGGCAAAGTCGAACGCGCTGGTCAGGTCGCCGCACACCGCACGCCGCCAGGGGGCGATATTGGGTTCGTGAAAGCCGAACCGCGTTTCCAGGAAGCGGATGACGCTGGTGTGGTCAAAGACTTGCGAATTGACCCAGCCGCCCCGGCTCCACGGCGAAACCACATACATGGGCACGCGCGGGCCGAGGCCATAGGGGCGACCGCGATAGGCGGGTTTGTCGATATCGGCGTCGCCGGTCGAGGCCACGTCATGATAGGCCCCCGCCAGATCGACCGTCGAGCCGCCCAGCACCGTTCCATCGCCCGCGCGCGACGGTGGGGCGGGCGGCGGGACATGGTCGAAGAACCCGTCATTCTCATCGAACATCACGAACAGCGCGGTGCGCGCCCAGACCTTCGGATCGGCGGTCAGCGCGTCGAGCAGCTCGGCGGTATAGGCCGCACCCTGCGCCGGGCTGGAGGGATTGGGATGCTCCGACCCGGCGGCGGTGGCGATGACATAGGACACTTGCGGCAGTCGCCCGGCCAGCACATCGGCCTTCAGTACGTCCAGCCCGCGTGTGGTCAACGCCCGGTCCTTCAGTTCGGGATCGCCGCGTCCGTGATGCGCCTCGCGGTAAGCGTGAAAGCCGACCAGCGGATTGTCGGTGAAATTATCCGCCATGTCCTGATAGATGCGCCAGTCGATCCCCGCGGCCTGCATCCGCTCGGGCACGGTGGTCCAGCGGTACGGCTCGGCCGCGCCGCCATTCTCGACAAAGCTGTCATGCGAATTGCCGATCGCCGGACCGCCCGCCTCGCCCGAAGGATCGTTGGTGCCGCTCCACAGGAACAGCCGGTTGGTGTTGGTCCCGGTCTGCACCGCGCAGTGATAGGCGTCGCAGAGGGTGAAGGCTTCGGCCAGCGCGAACTGGAAGGGCAGGTCGGCACGGGCATAATGGCCCATCGCGCGCTGGTGCTTCGCCTCGGGCCAGTGCGCCATGCGGCCTTCGTCCCAGGCGGCCTGCGCATCGGGCCAGGTGTGCGGCGTGCCCTCCATGCGCATCAGCGCGAAGTGTTTGTCGGTGTCGAGATGGAAGGGCGAGACGAGGCGCGGGCCGCCCTCGGCCTTGCGGTCCAGTTGTTGCCAGACGGTACGCGGTTCGCCGTCCGACGACGCGACCGGGATAGGGAAGCGGTCGCCGAACCCGCGCACGCCGCGCAGCGTGCCGAAATAATGATCGAAGCCGCGATTTTCCTGCATCAGGATGACGACATGCTCGACGTCGCGGATGGTCCCGGTCCGCCGGTCGGGCGCGATGGCGGCGGCGCGGGCGATGGCGGGGGGCAGGGCTCCGGCACCGGCGAGGGCGGCACCGGCGGAAAGGAGGGCGCGGCGGGATAATGTGACCATGTCCCGCTATGGCCGAGATCGTTGACGTTTTGGTGACGGGCCATTCCTCCCCTGCAAGGGGAGGGGGACCGCCGCGAAGCGGTGGTGGAGGGGGATCTCCACAAAGTTCAACCCGTGTGGAAGCCCCCCTCCACCAGCTTCGCTGGTCCCCCTCCCCGTACCGGGGAGGATTGGGGCCAACTATACGCCGTCTATATGCGAAACCGGGGGATCACCCTCGAATTGCTACGCCCCACGCGCCTAATTGCTCGGCCCTGGAGGTCGCCCCACTCATCCCGGCGGCCTGTCCATAGGGGCATATATGAAGACCATCACCATTTGCGCCGCCACGGCGCTGTTCGTGCTTCCGGCCGCCGCATCGGCGCAGACCGCCGAGACCGCGCCGCCGCCGCCCGTCACCGTCAGCGGTTCGGCCGCGATCGTCTCCGACTATCGCCTGCGCGGCATTTCGCAGTCGGACACGCATATGGCGGTGCAGGCGGGCATCACGGCCACCCATGAAAGCGGCCTCTATGTCGGCACCTGGGCGTCGAACCTTGCGGGGTGGGGCACGTTCGGCGGCGCGAACATGGAGCTGGACCTGATCGGGGGGTACAAGACCAAGGTCAGCGCGACCGGCACGCTGGATGTCGGCCTGACCTGGTACATGTATCCGGGCGGTGCGAACAAGACCGACTATGCCGAGCCTTTCGCCAAGCTGTCGGGAACGACCGGCCCGGTCTCGCTGACTGCCGGTGTCGCCTATGCGCCCAGGCAGCAGGCGATCGGCAAGTGGTATAACAACGGCGCCAGCGCTGCCGCCGGTGTCTATGACCGTCCCGGCGCGAAGAGCGACAACCTCTATCTCTGGGGCGACGGCGCAGCGGCGATCACCGGCACGCCGTTCACCGCCAAGGCGCATATCGGCCATAGCTGGGGCATGGACGGCCTGGGTCCCAACGCCACCGCCCCGACGCCGACCGGCGATTATTGGGACTGGTCGCTGGGCGCGGATACGAGCTGGCGCAACCTGACGCTGGGCCTGTCGTGGGTCGACACCAACATTTCCGACCGCAAGGCCGCCTATCTGCGGCCGAGCTTCAGCAAGGGGCAGGACGGCACCGGCAATATCGCGGGCAGCACCTTCCTCGCCACCCTCACCGCCGGTTTCTGAGGAGCATCGCACATGGACGATCTGATCTGGCTGTTGGTCATGGCGGGCTTGGTGGCGGCGACGCTCGCCTATGCCCGGCTGTGCGACCACGCGTGAGGGGGTGGAGACCATGACCCTCGACCTCTGGCTGGCGGCGCTGACCGCGCTCGGCCTTCTCGTCTATCTGGTGGCGGTGCTGATCCGCCCCGAACGTTTCTGAAGGGGGCGGCATCATGACGCTTCAAGGATGGGCCTTGATACTGGGCTTCGTCGGGCTCCTGCTCGCGCTGACCAAACCGGTCGGCGCGTGGCTGTTCGCGCTCTATGAGGGGCGGCGCACGCCACTTCATGTCGTACTCGGCCCCGTCGAGCGCGGCTTCTACAAGCTGGCGGGCATCGACCCGAACGCGCAGCAGGGCTGGCGGCGTTATGCGCTGCACATGCTGATCTTCAACGTCGCGTTGATGGTCCTGACCTATGCGGTGCTGCGCCTGCAATTCTACCTGCCGGGCAACCCGCAGGGGCTGGCCGGGCTGACCCCGCATCTGGCGTTCAATACCGCGATCAGCTTCACCACCAATACCAACTGGCAAAGCTATGGCGGCGAGTCGACCATGTCGAACCTGTCGCAGATGCTCGGCCTGACCATCCACAACTTCCTGTCGGCGGCGACCGGCATCGCGCTGGCCTTTGCGCTGTTTCGCGGGTTCGCAGGGCGTGAGACGAAGCATCTCGGCAATTTCTGGGCCGATGTGACGCGCATCACCCTGTACCTGCTGCTGCCGCTCTGCGTCGTCTACACCGTCTTCCTGATCGCCAGCGGCGTGCCGCAGACCATGGCCGGTGTCGTCAATATCGACACGCTGGAGGGCGTGCGCCAGTCAATCCTGCTCGGTCCGGTGGCCAGCCAGGAAGCGATCAAGATGCTCGGCACCAATGGTGGCGGCTTCTTCAACGCCAACAGCGCGCATCCGTTCGAGAACCCGACCGCGCTGACCAACTTCGTCCAGATGCTGTCGATCTTCACGATCGGCTTCGGCCTGACCTGGTGCTTCGGCAAGGCGGTCGGCAATACGCGCCAGGGCTGGGCGATCCTGTCGGCGATGATCCTGCTGTTCCTGGGCGGTGTGACCGTGGCCTATTGGGCGGAAGCGGCGGGCAACCCGGTGCTGCACCAGCTGGGCGTCGCGGGCGGCAATATGGAGGGCAAGGAGGTCCGCTTCGGCGTCGCCGCCTCGGCCCTGTTCGCGGCCGTCACCACGGCGGCGTCGTGCGGCGCGGTCAATGCGATGCATGACAGCTTCACCGCGCTGGGCGGCATGATCCCGCTGTTCAACATGCAGCTGGGCGAGGTCGTCATCGGCGGCGTCGGTGCGGGCATCTATGGCTTCCTGCTGTTCGCCATCCTCGCGGTGTTCGTCGCAGGGCTGATGGTCGGCCGCACCCCCGAATATGTCGGCAAGAAGATCGAGAGCCGCGAGGTGAAACTCGCCGTCCTCGCTATCGCTGTGCTGCCGCTGTTCATTCTGGGGATGACTGCGCTGTCGTGCGTGACGGGGCAGGGGCTGGCCGGACCACTCAACAAGGGACCGCATGGCTTTGGCGAAATCCTCTATGCCTTCACCAGTGCTGTCGCGAACAACGGTTCGGCCTTTGGCGGCCTGACCGCCTCGACCCCCTGGTATGACGGCCTGCTGGGCGTCGCCATGTGGGTAGGCCGCTTCTTCATCATCGTGCCGATGCTCGCCATTGCAGGCAGTCTGGCCGCGAAGAAGCATGTTCCGGCCTCTGCGGGCTCCTTCCCGACCACGGGTGTGCTGTGGATCGGTCTGCTCGTCGGCATCGTGCTGGTGCTGGGCGGCCTGACCTTCCTGCCGAGCCTCGCCCTGGGTCCCATCGCCGATCATCTCGCGATGATCCGCGGTCAACTCTTCTGATCGGGAGCGCCTGTCATGGCCCATTCCCCTACCAAGAGCCTGTTCACCGCCGAGCTGGTGCTCCCGGCGATCAAGGCGTCGTTCGTCAAACTCAATCCGCGCGAGCTGATCCGCAATCCGGTGATGTTCGTGACCGCCGTGGTCGCGTCGCTGCTGACCGTCCTGCTCGTCGTCGGGCATGACGGGCTGACCACCGGGTTCAAGCTGCAACTCGTCGTCTGGCTGTGGCTGACCGTGCTGTTCGGCACCTTTGCCGAGGCGCTGGCCGAAGGGCGCGGCAAGGCACAGGCGGCGTCTCTGCGCGCCGCCAAGGCCGAACTCACTGCCAAGCGGCTGAAGGGCGCTGGCCAGGAGTGGGAGAATGTCCCCGCCAGCGCGCTGAAGATCGGCGACGTGGTGCTGGTCGAGACCGGCGACCTGATCCCCTCCGACGGCGAAGTCGTCGCGGGTGTGGCCAGCGTCAACGAAGCCGCGATCACCGGCGAAAGCGCGCCGGTCATCCGCGAGGCGGGCGGCGACCGTTCGGCGGTGACGGCGGGCACGCGCGTCATCTCGGACGAGATCCGGGTGCGCGTCACCGTCAATCCGGGCCAGGGTTTCCTCGACCGCATGATCGCGCTGGTCGAAGGTGCCGAGCGTCAGAAGACCCCGAACGAGGTGGCGCTGACCATCCTGCTCGTCGGGCTGACCATCATCTTCCTGATCGCGGTCGGCACCATTCCGGGCTTCGCTTCTTTCGCGGGCGGCAGCATCCCGGTGGCGATCCTGGCGGCGCTGCTCATCACCCTGATCCCGACGACCATCGCAGCGCTGCTGTCGGCGATCGGTATCGCGGGCATGGACCGTCTGGTCCGCTTCAACGTGCTCGCCAAGTCGGGCCGTGCGGTCGAGGCGGCGGGCGACGTCGATGTGCTGCTGCTCGACAAGACGGGCACCATCACCATCGGCGACCGTCAGGCGAGCGAGTTCCGTGCCGTCGGCGGCTTGGACGTCGATGCACTGGCCGAAGCGGCGTTGATGGCGAGTCTTGCCGACGAAACCCCCGAGGGCCGCTCGATCGTCGTTCTGGCGCGCGAGCAGTTCAAGGTGTCGGTCGCCAGCCTGCCCGCCGATGCCGAGATCATTCCCTTTACCGCCCAGACCCGCATCTCGGGTGTGAAGGTCGGCGACCGGCTGATCCAGAAGGGCGCGGTCGACTCGATCCTGCGCGCCCATCCGGGCGTGGGCGAGACGGCGGCGGCGACCCAGCTGCGCCGCATCACCGACGAGATCGCGCGCGCGGGTGGAACCCCGCTGGCGGTGGCGGAAAATGGCCGGTTGCTGGGCGCCATCTTCCTGAAGGACGTCGTCAAGGCGGGCATCCGCGAACGTTTCGGCGAGCTGCGCCGCATGGGCATCCGCACGGTGATGATCACCGGCGACAACCCCCTGACCGCCGCCGCCATTGCCGCCGAGGCGGGCGTCGACGATTTCCTCGCGCAAGCCACGCCGGAGGACAAGCTGGCGCTGATCCGCCAGGAACAGCAAGGCGGCAAGCTGGTCGCGATGTGCGGCGACGGCACCAACGATGCGCCAGCACTCGCGCAGGCGGATGTCGGTGTGGCGATGAACACCGGCACCCAGGCCGCACGCGAGGCGGGCAACATGGTCGATCTGGACAGCGATCCGACCAAGCTGATCGAGGTCGTCGGCCTCGGCAAGCAGTTGCTGATGACGCGCGGGGCACTGACGACCTTCTCGGTCGCCAATGACGTGGCGAAGTATTTCGCGATCATCCCGGCGATGTTCGTGGCGCTCTATCCGGGTCTCGGCGTGCTGAACGTCATGGGTCTGGCGACGCCGCAATCGGCGATCCTGTCGGCGATCATCTTCAACGCGCTCATTATCCCGCTGCTCGTGCCGCTGGCGCTGAAGGGGGTGGCCTACAAGCCGATGGGGGCGGGGCCGCTGCTGGCGCGCAACCTCGCCGTCTATGGTTTGGGCGGCCTGATCGCGCCGTTCGTCGGCATCAAGATCATCGACCTTGTGGTCGGTGGCCTGGGCCTGGCGTGATCTGACAGTAAAAGCCCCTCCCCTGAAGGGGAGGGGCTAAAGGAAGGAAGCATCATGAATACGGACATCACTTCCGCATTTCGGCCCGCGATCGTCATGACGATCCTGTTCGCGATCCTGCTCGGCCTGGTCTATCCTCTGGCCATGACCGGCATCGGACAGACGATTTTCCCACATCAGGCCAATGGCAGCTTGGTGCAGATCGGGGGGCGCGTGATCGGCTCCGAGGTCGTGGGGCAAGCCTTCGTCAGCGACCGCTATTTCCAGACGCGTCCTTCGGCGGCGGGCAAGGGCTATGACGGGCTGGCCTCGTCGGGCTCGAACCTGGGGCCGACCTCGCAAGCGCTGGTCGACCGGGTGAAGGCGGACGTCGCCAAGCGTCGCGCCGAGGGCGTGATGGGGCCGATCCCTGCCGATCTCGTGACCGCCAGCGGTTCGGGCCTCGACCCCGATCTGTCGCCCGAAGCGGCATTGGCGCAGGCCGCGCGCATCGCCCGCGTCCGTGGCCTGGGCGTCGAGAAGGTCCGCGCGATGGTCGTCGCCAGGACCGAGGACTCCATGCTCGGCGACCCGCACGTCAACGTCCTCGCCCTCAACCGCGCGCTGGACGCTGCTTCCCAGCGATGACGGCAGGCGAGCCGCGCCCCGATCCCGACGCCCTGCTGCGCGCCGCCGAGCGCGAGGGGCGCGGCCGCCTGAAGATCTTCCTGGGGGCAGCCCCCGGCGTCGGCAAGACGTTCGAGATGCTGTCCGAGGGTGCCGCCCGGCGACGCGACGGCGTGGATGTCGTCGTCGCGGTCGTCGAAACCCATGGTCGGGTCGAGACCGAGGCGCTGGTCCGGGGGCAGGAGGTCATGCCCCGTCGCGCCGTCCCCTATGAGGGGCGGACGCTGCACGAGATGGATATCGACGCGATCCTCGCCCGCGCGCCGCGCCTCGCGCTGGTCGACGAACTGGCGCACACCAATGCGCCGGGCAGCCGCCATCCCAAACGCTATCAGGATGTCGAGGAGCTGCTGGCGGCGGGGATCGACGTCTATTCCACCGTCAACATCCAGCACGTCGAAAGCCTGAACGACGTCGTCGCCAGCTTCACGCGTGTCCGCGTGCGCGAGACGGTGCCCGACCGCATATTGGAGGCCGCCGAGATCGAGGTGGTCGACATCCCGCCCGACGAGCTGATCGAGCGGTTGAAGGCGGGCAAGGTCTATCTGCCGCAGGAAGCGACGCGGGCGCTGTCGCATTTCTTCTCCAAGTCCAACCTGTCGGCGTTGCGCGAACTGGCGCTGCGGCGCGCGGCGCAGGCGGTCGATGCGCAGATGCTCGACCATGTGCGCTCGCTCGGCGTTGGCGGGCAATGGGCGGCGGGCGAGCGGCTGGTCGTCGCGGTCAGCGAACTGCCCGGCGCCGACGAACTGGTCCGCGCCGCCAAGCGTGCGGCGGATGCCCTGCGCGCGCCCTGGACCGCGCTGTTCATCGACACGCCGCGCACCGCGACGCTGGGCGAGGCGCAGCACCGGCGGCTGGCGGCGACGATGACGCTGGCGACGCAACTGGGGGCGGCGGTGGCCACCGTGCCCGCCCCCAGCGTGGTCGAGGGCATCCGCGCCTTCCTGACCGATGCGCGCGCCACGCAGCTGGTCGTCGGCAAGGCCAAGCGCTCGCGCTGGTTCGAGCTGCGCCACGGCTCGGTGGTCGACCGGCTGGTGCGTGAGACGCCGGGTGTCACCGTCCATGTCCTGCCGGTCGGCGAAGCGCCGGTCGAGCGGGAGCGGACCCGGCGGCGCGGGCAATGGGGATCGCCCATCGGCTATGGCCTGACGCTGCTCGGCGTCGCCGCCGTGACGGCGCTGGCGAGCGCGTTGTTCCACATCCTCAACCTCGGCAATGTCGCGCTGCTCTATCTGCTGCCGGTCATGGCGGCGGCGAGCCTCTATGGGCTGCGCACCGGCCTGTTCGCCGGGATCGCGTCGAGCCTGGCGTACAATTTCTTCTTCCTGCCCCCCGTGGGCACGTTGAGCGTCAGCAATCCCGAGAATATCATCTCGATCTTCGTCCTGCTGGGCGTGGCCGTCGCGACCAGCCAGCTGACCTCGCGCGTCCGCGCACAGGCCGACCTGGCGGCGGCGAGCGCGCGCGACAATGCGACACTGGCGGGGTTCCTTCACCGCCTGAGCGGTCTGGCCGACCCGGCCGAGGCGTCGCGCGTGATCTGCGAAGACATTGCCCGGCTGTTCGAGGTGCAGGCGGTGCTGCTGACCCCGTCGCCCGCCGGGCTGGCGGTGCAGGCGGCCACCAAGCCCGATTATCGGCTGGAAACGATGGAGATGGCCGCCGCGCACTGGGCGTTCGACACCGGCACGCCCGCAGGCAAGGGATCGGCCACGCTGGCCGCGTCCGAATGGTTGTTCCAGCCGCTCAAGGCGGGCAACCGGACGCTTGCGGTGCTGGGCCTGGCCAAGGATGCGGGGGGCGAGCCGGTGCGCGCCGATCGCCTGCCGCTGCTGACCGGGTTGATCGACCAGGCCGCGCTGATCCTGGAACGGCTGCGGCTGGAGGCGGAAGTGCGCGACGTCGATGCGGTGCGCACCCGCGACCGGCTTCGCGCGGCGTTGCTGTCCTCGGTCAGCCATGACCTGCGCACGCCGCTGACTGCCGTGATGGCCGCCGCCGCGCAGTTGCGACAGGGTACGACGCCCGACCTGATCGCCACCATCGAGGGGGAGGCGGCGCGGCTCAACCGCTTCGTCGCCAATCTGCTCGACATGGCCCGCGTCGAGGCGGGCGCGCTCAAGCTGAAGATTGAGGCGATCGACCTCAGCGACGCGGTGACGGGCGCGGCGCACGACGCCCGCCGTGCGCTGGAGGGGCATTCGGTGCGGCTCGACGTGCCGCCCGACCTGCCGCTGGTCCGCGCCGACCCGCAATTGCTGCACCATTGCCTGCTCAACCTGCTTGACAATGCCGGGCGTTACGGCGATCCGGGGACCGAGATCGTGATCGAGGGGCGGCACCGCCACGGCACGTTGCGCCTGTCGGTCCTCGACCACGGCCCCGGCCTGCCGCCGGGCCGCGAGAATGAGGTGTTCGAGACGTTCCGGCGGCTGGAAGGCTCCGACCGGGTGGCGGGCGGCACCGGCCTGGGCCTCGCCATCGTCAAGGCCTTTGCCGAGGCCATGGGGCTGGGCGTAGAGGCGGGCAATCGCGAGGATGGCGAGGGTGCGGCCTTCGCGCTCTGCTTCCCGCGCGACCATATCATGCGCGACGGCGCACCGGAGGGAATGGCCTGATGCCCGCGACGATCCTGGTGGTGGACGATGAAGTCGCGATCCGCCGCCTGCTGCGCAACACGCTGGAACAGGCCGGGCATCTGGTGGTCGAGGCGCGCGACGGGCGCGAGGCGCTGGCGCGCGCGGCGGCGGATCATCCCGATGCGGTGCTGCTCGACCTGGGGCTGCCCGACCGCGACGGGTTGAGCCTGATCCCGCTGTTGCGTGGGCCTGCGCGGGTGATCCTGGTCGTCTCGGCACGCGAGGCGACCGACGAAAAGGTCGCCGCGCTCGACCTGGGCGCAGATGACTATGTCACCAAGCCGTTCGACAGCGAGGAATTGCTGGCGCGGCTGCGCGTGGCGCTGCGCCACCGACGCGCGGCGGAGGCGGCGCCCAGCGTGGTGCGGACCGGCGACCTGGCGATCGATCTCGACCGGCGCGTCGTCACGCGCGGGGGCGAGGAACAGCATCTGACCCGCAAGGAATATGACGTGCTGGCGATGCTGGCGCGGCATCCGGGGCGGGTGGTGACGCATGACAAGATCATCGACGCCGCCTGGGGCGGGGACGAGGATCCGCGCATCGATTACCTGCGCATCGTCGTGCGCAACCTGCGCCAGAAGCTGGAAGCGCCGCAGCCGGTGGGGAGCGTCATCGCGAACGAACTGGGCGTGGGGTATCGATTGCGGGTGGAGGGGTGAGAATCCTCCCCGGTACGGGGAGGTGGCAGCGCGGAGCGCTGACGGAGGGGGCGTGCCTCCGAGTGCGTCCTTTGTGGCACGCCCCCTCCACCAGCTTCGCTGGTCCCCCTCCCCGTGCCGGGGAGGATTGTGGGTCAGCCCACCGTCTCACCTGTCCGCAGGGTCAATACCTCGACCCCGGTCTTCGTCACCGCGACCGTGTGCTCGAACTGCGCCGAGAGCTTCCCGTCATCGGTCACGACCGTCCAGCCATCGTCGCTGGTCGACACCTTGCGTGTGCCCTGGTTGATCATCGGCTCGATGGTGAAGGTCATGCCCTCGCGCAAAGGCACGCCCGTGCCCGGCCGCCCGAAGTGCATGACGTCGGGCGCCTCGTGCATTTCGCGCCCGATGCCGTGGCCGCAATAGTCGCGGACCACCGAATAGCCGTTCGCCTTGGCATGTTTCTCGATCGCCGCGCCCACATCGCCCAGCCGCGCGCCGGGGCGGACCTGTTTGATGCCCTTCCACATCGCTTCCTGCGTCACGCGGACCAGCCGTTTCGCGCCCGGCGACACCTCACCGACCATATAGGTCTTGCTGGAATCCGCGATGAAGCCGTTCTTTTCCAGCGTGATGTCGAGATTGACGATGTCGCCGTCCCTCACCACGTCCTCCGCGCTCGGCACGCCGTGACAGACGACCTGGTTGATCGAGCTGTTGAGCACATAGGCGAAGCCGTACTGCCCCTTGCTCGCAGGCCGCGCGGACAGGTCGTGGGTGATGTAGCGTTCGACCAGATCGTTGATCGCCAGCGTCGACATGTCGGACAGGCTCACCCCGTCGAGCATCTCGAACACCTGCGCCAGCAAGCGCCCGGAGACGCGCATTAGCGCCAATTCCTCTGCCGTCTTCACCATGTCAGGCGACCAAAGGTTGCGAGAGGGGAAAATCGGCGGCGGCCATCTGCGCCTTCACGATCTCGTGGAAGCTCAGCGTCGGATTGGCCTCGGCCAACATGCCCATCTTCATCCAGAACTCGGCCTGCGCATTGATCGAGCGGCACATGACGGTGCTGGCGCGGCGGACCTCTTCGTGAAGCTGGTCGTCGATTTTTACGATACCCATATATGAAGCGCATATGCTTCGTATATGGATTGCGCAAGCCGGGTCAGGCGGTGGGTCGGGTCAGGACGAAGGCCGCGCAGCCCGCCATGACGGCGGCGACCAGCAAGGCCAGTGGCCAGTGAGGGCGTGCGCCCAGCCAGAAAAGGCCATAGCCCAGCGTCATGCCGCCGCACGCCATCGCCTTGCCCCGCCGCCCGATCGCGCCATGCTCCCGCCACGCGCGCAAGGTCGGGCCGAAGCGCGGATGGTCGAGCAGCCACGCTTCCAGCCGGGGCGAGGAGCGCGCGAAACAGCCCGCCGCCAGGATCAGGAAGATCGTCGTCGGCATCAGCGGTAGGATCGCCCCGATCACGCCAAGTGCGACGAACAAGCATCCCAGGATGAGCCAGCCGAGCCGTATCATGCGCGATGCGTAGCGGGGTGTGGGGGTGGGGGGAAGCGATGTTTAGGCCGCCACCTTCGCCAAAAGCACGCCCCCTCCCGCAGGCGAGTTTCAGGTCGGCCATGCCCCCGGCATGGCCTAAACGATGCGGGGCATCGTTTATCTGAAACTGGGATGGGGGGAGGGCCTCTCCACCAGCGACGTTGCTTGGGCCATTCCCTCCCCCAACCCCTCCCGCCTGCGGGAGGGGAGTAAGAAGAGCATTCGTTCGCCGCGTGCCGCGCAGAGCTCCCCTCCCGCAGGCGGGAGGGGCTAGGGGAGGGCAGGCCGCGAGGGCCGAAACCTCGGAAATTACGACCCCGCCACCCCCAATTGCGACAGCATGAACGCCTGCCACTCGGCATTCTGCCGAATCCGCTCGAACCGCCCGGACTTGCCGCCATGCCCGGCCTCCATATTGACCCGGAAGACCAGCGGGTTGACGTCAGTCTTCCTGGCGCGCAACCGGGCGACCCACTTCGCCGGTTCGTAATATTGCACCTGGCTGTCCCACAGGCCGGTCCCGACATAGAGCGCCGGATACGCCTTCGCCGCGACATTGTCGTAGGGCGAATAGCTGAGCATATAATCGTAATAGGGCTTGTTCGCCGGATTGCCCCATTCGTCATATTCGAAGGTCGTCAGCGGGATGGACGCATCGAGCATCGTCGTGACCACATCGACGAACGGCACCTGCGCGATGATGAGTTTGTAATCCTGCGGCGCCATGTTGGCGACGCCCCCCATCAGCAGCCCGCCCGCGCTGCCGCCCATCGCCGCGACCCGGCCGGGTGCGGCATATTTCTGCGCGACCAGATAGCGGGTCACGTCGATAAAGTCGGTAAAGCTGTTCTTCTTGTTGAGCAGATGGCCGTCATCATACCAGCCGCGCCCCATTTCCTGCCCGCCGCGGATATGCGCGATGGCATAGACCATGCCGCGGTCGAGCAGCCCGATCCGCCCCGGATCGACGCCCGGATCGGTCGAAATGCCATAGCTGCCATAGGCATATTGGAAGAGCGGCGCGGTGCCGTCGCGCTTCACGCCTTTGGCGTAGACCAGTGACACCGGGATGCGCGTGCCGTCGCGCGCGGGCGCCCAGACGCGCTCGGTCACGTAGCGCGCCGGATCATAGCCGGGCACCGGCGTCACCTTCAGCGTGCGACGCGTGCCGGTGCGTGCGTTGACCTCATAGGTCGTGGTCGGCGTGACCAGCGAGCCATAGGTGTAGCGGACCCAGGGCGTGTCCGGCTCCTCGTTGGTGGACAGGCCCATGCGATAGGCGGATTCGTCCGCCTTGACGGGGATGGACTTGCCCGCATCGGTCAGCAGGCGGATCGTGCGGTTGCCGCCCTCGCGCTGGTCGATTGCGACAAAGCCGTTGAACGGCTTGAAATCCTCGATGAACACCGCGTCGCTGCCGGGCACCAAGTCGCGCCACGCGGCGACGCCCCTGGCCATGTCGGCATCGGCCAGCGTTACCAGCTTGTAGTTCTTCGCACCGCGATTGGTGCGGATGATCCAGCGATTGCCGAGATGGTCGGGGCTGTAGCGGAACTCGCGCTCGCGCGGGGCGATGACGGTGAGGGCGGTCGGCTGGGTGGCGGGGGCGCAGCGTTGCTCGTCGCTGACCGTGCTCTGGACGCCGATGCAGATATAGCGGTCGTCGGTCGTCCGGCCGATCCCCATGTTGAAGGTGTCGTCCTTCTCCTCATACAGCATCCGGTCGGCGCCGACCGGCGTGCCCAGCACATGCGCCATGGCACGATAGCCGCGCAGCGTTGTCGGGTCCTTGGCGATGTAGAGAATGGTGCGGTTGTCGGCCGCCCAGACGATGTTCGGCTCGATATTCGTAATCGTGTCTTCGTGGATGCGCCCGGTCGCGATATCCTTGACCTTCAGCACATATTGCCGCCGTCCGACCGTATCCTCGGCCCAGGCGACCAGCTTGTTGTCGGGGCTGACCGCCCAGTCGGACAGCGAGAAGAAGCTGTGGCCCTTGGCCATGGCGGGCTGGTCGAACAGCATGGTGGCGGGCGCGGTGGCGCTGCCCTGGCGGCGTTCGATCAGCGGATAGTCGGCACCGGTCGCGAAGCGCGATGAATACCAGTATCCGTTCTTGCGATAGGGAACGCTGCTGTCGTCCTGTTTGATATGGGCGACCGTCTCTGCATAGAGTTTGGCCTCAAGCGGTTTCAGCGTCGCCAGCTGCGCATCGGCATAGGCGTTCTCGGCCTTCAGATAGGCGAGCATCTCCGGGTTCTTCCGGGTGTCGTCGCGCAGCCAGTAATATTCGTCTTCCCGCGCGCCATGGGGCGAGGGGACCTGATAGGGTTTCCTGGCCGCGACCGGCGGCGTCGTCTGTTGCGCCAGCGCGGGGCTCGCCAGCACCATCAATCCCGTTGCCGCCAGCCACCGCATCGTCTTCCCCCTCGTTCGTAAGTCGGCAGGATGGCGGCCCGGCTCTTCTCACGCAAGCGTCATCGGGGCGAACAGGCCGACGACCTTGCCGAGCATTCAGCCTTTCTGGCCGCCACCGCCCCGTTCCGGGGAGGATTGGTCGTCCTCGGTGGGCCGCATGCAGGCGAAGCCGATCGCCGCCGCCAGCAGCCCCGCCGCGGCGACCCCGGCGGCGAGTTTCCAGTGGCCTCGATCCTCGTCGGCCTCGACGAATAGCTCGATCAGGTGGCGCGACACCGCTTCCGGATTCTCGCGCTGCGGGAAATGACCGACGCCGGGCAGTTCGACCATCCTGAACGGTCCGCTGAATCGGGCCGCTACATCGCGCGCGGTGGAGGGCGGGTTCACCCCGTCGACCTCTCCGTGCAGATAGAGCGTCGGCACCGACAGGGCCTTGGTTGCCTTCACCCGGTCGGCCAGCCATGCGCCGCGCGGGTCGGGCTGCGCCTCGTCCCAGCGGGCGCGGTAGCTGTGGATCGTCACGGCCGGCCAATCGGGATTGTCGAAGGACTTGGCGACCCGGTTGAACGTCGCTTCGTCGAACCAGCCGGGCGGCGACCAGTTGACCCAGTGGACATGGGCAAAGCCGCGCCGGTCGTCGCGCACCGCCTGCGCGCCGCGCCGGGTCGCCATGAACCAGTGATACCATTGCCTCTGCGCCTGGTCGAAGGACGGGGTCGGCATTCCACCCAGACGTGGCGGGGTGCTGAGCAGCGCCAGTTTGCGCACCCGCTCGGGCCAGCCCACGGCCAGCGCCTCGGCGATGTTGCTGCCCCAGTCATGTCCCGCGACCATGAACCGGTCGATGCCGAGCTTGTCCATCAGTGCGATCGCATCCAGCGCCAGGATCGCGCTGTCGCCGGTGCGGGGTGTGTGGTCATGGCGGAACCGCGTCGCCCCGAACCCTCGCAGGGTCGGCACGACGACGCGCAGGCCCGCCTGCGCCAGACGCGGCGCGACCCGGTCCCAGGTCGTCGCATCGTCGGGCCAGCCATGGAGCAGCAGGACGACGGGCGCGTCCTCCGACCCATATAGGTCGCAGGCGATGGAAAGATGGTCGGTGGTGATCGTCGGCATCGGTGGAAAAGACCCTGTGCTTGGACTGTTCTCAAACTCGGGTGATTTGGCACCGTTCCGTTCGTGTCCTGGCGACCGAGGCGACTGGCATAGATTCCAGGACCGGCTGTTGGTGGGCGGTGGTTTTTCTCATCTCTCCCCTGCAAGGGCAGGAATTCGAAAAGTTTGGCCAGCATGGGCAAAACTTCGCCACGGGTCTTGATCGGATGGGCCACGATCGCGTTTGAGGGACCCGGGGGTGTGCGATTGACGAATGGAATGGCATGCGGTGGCGACGGCGTAACCTGGCTTCGATGAGTGCGGATGTGAATGACGGGCTGGCCCCCGGTGTCGAGGCGGTCACCAGCGGCGCCCCCCGTTCCGAAGAACCGGTGCAGAGCCGTGGTTACCGTGTCATCGCGCTCGTCGTCGCCTCGGCGCTGTTCATGCAGCAGCTGGACGGCACCGTCCTGACCGTCGCGCTGCCCACCATGGCGCGCGACCTGGCGACGCCGGCCACCAGCCTCAGCCTGGCGCTGACCAGCTATCTGCTCGCCCTGGCGCTGTTCATTCCCGCCAGCGGGACTCTGGCCGACAAGTTCGGATCGCGCACCATCTTCTGCTCGGCGATCGGGGTGTTCCTGTTCGGCTCGATCCTGTGCGCGCAGTCGGGGTCGCTGCCCACGCTGGTCGCCGCGCGCTTCCTGCAAGGGATCGGCGGGGCGATGATGGTGCCGGTCGGGCGGCTGGTCCTGTTGCGCAGCGTCGCCAAGGCGGACATGGTGCAGGCGCTGTCCTGGCTGGTCATGCCCGCGCTGATCGGGCCGATCCTGGGACCGCCGCTGGGCGGGTTCATCGTGACCTGGCTCGACTGGCGCTGGATCTTCTATCTCAACATTCCGATCGGCATCATCGGCATGATCGGCGCGTGGATGCTGGTGCCCGAGGTGCGCGGCGACGCGCGGTTGCGGTTCGACGTGTCGGGCTTCTTCCTGTCGGGCATCTCTCTCGGCTGCCTGTTGTTCGGGTTCGAGCTGGCGAGCCGACCCGGCACCGGCTGGATCGCGGTCGTCCTGCTGGTCGTCGGCGCGGTCTTCGGGCGGCTCTATATCCGCCATGCGCGGCGCACGGCCGATCCGATCCTCGACCCCACGCTGATGCGGGTGCCGACCTTTCGCCTGTCGGTGATCGGTGGTTCGCTGACCCGGATCACGCAGGGCGCGCAACCCTTTCTGCTGCCGCTGATGTTCCAGCTCGGCTTCGGCCTCAGCGCGGCCAGGACGGGCACGATCACCATGGCGGGCGCGGTCGGCGCGCTGGCGATGAAGGCGCTGGCCCCGCGCGTCCTGCGCCGCTGGGGTTTTCGCCGCAGCCTGATCGTGTCGGGCCTGGCGAGCAGCGCGGGCTATGCGACCTGCGCGTTCTTCCGCCCGGACTGGTCGATCCCGCTCATCACCTTCATCCTGGCGCTGTCGGGCTTCTTCACCTCGTTCCAGTTCACCGGCTTCAACGCCATCGCCTATGCCGATGTCGAGAAGGACCGGATGAGCGCGGCGACCAGCTTCTACGCGACCTTCCAGCAGCTGACCCTGTCGCTGGGCATCTGCACCGCCGCGACCGTGCTGGAGCTGGGTTCGCTTGTGGAAGGGAAGGGCGGGCCGACGCTGAACAGCTTCTCGGCGGCGTTCATCGTGGTGGCGATCATCTCGGCCTCGGCGGTTATCTGGAACCGGCGCTTCGCCCCTGATGCGGGCGCGGCGATGAGCGGGCATCATGGACGCCGGGATAGCGACGAATGACGGATTTTTAATGACGTTTCCGTGCAGCAACGATCCAGCTTAAAAATCGTTACCGGCGTTCATCCAGATAGGAGAAGACCGGTGGCAACGCAGACGGTGATCGTAACAGGGGCCGAGTCAGGGATCGGCGCGGCCTGTGCCGAGGCGTTCGGGGCGACCGGGGCCAGGGTCGCGATCCTGTTCCACAGCGATCAAGGGAATGCCGACGCCACCGCCGAGGCGGTGCGCAAGGCGGGCGGCGAGGCGATGACGGTGCAGGTCGGCGTCGATGACGAGGCCTCGGTCGATCGGGCCTTTGCCACCGTCGAGAAGAACTGGGGTGCGGCCGACGTGCTGGTCAATTCCGCCGGGGTCAACATGGCGGGCATCGCCGTGCGCGACATGACGCTGGCCCATTGGCAGCGCATGATCGACACCGACCTGACCGGCGCCTTCCTGACCTCGCGTCGCTTCCTGACGGGGCGGGGCGAGGCGAAGGCCGATGCGACGATCCTGCAGATCTCGTCCATCCATGCCTATGCCGTGCGCGCGGGCGGCGCGGATTATTGCGCGGCCAAGGGGGGGCTGACGACGCTGGTCGAGACGCTGGCGATCGAGGAGGCCCCGCGCGGCATCCGGGTGAACGCCATCGAGCCGGGCATGATCCTGACCCCGATGAATGCCAAGGCACAGGCTGATCCGGCCTATCGCGCCAGCCTGGAGAAGAACATCCCGATGGGCCGCGCGGGCGAGGCGTCGGAGGTCGCCGACCTCGCCGTCTTCCTGGCCTCCGACAAGGCACGCTACATCACCGGGGCGCGGATCGTCATCGATGGCGGCCTGTCGCTGATGCAGGCGCTGGGCGCATGATGGGACCTGCAACCGACCCCTTGGTCGCCGATCCGCATCGCAAGGACCGGGTGGCCGACGCCCCGTTCGACCTCGACTTCAACGTCAAGCGGATCGAGGACGTGACCCTCAGAGGACCGTCCGAACTGATGGCCCGCGACCTGATGAGCCCCTATGTCTGGCGCGAGGCCGATGGCCGCTGGGGCATGATGGTCCGCGCCGTCGTGCCGCAGGATCACACGCTGACCGATACCGGTGTCATCTGGGCGGGGTGGAGCGAGGACGGGCGGCATTTCACGATGCTCGACACCCCCTCCATCGCGCCGGGGCCGGGCGAGCATGACGCGGGCGGGGTCGAGGACCCGACGGTCGTGCGCACCGAGGATGGCTATATCGTCTATTATTCGGGCGTGCTGGCCGATCATGCGCATGGCGAGCTGTCCTATGCCGCCGGGCCGTCGCTCGACCGGCTGGAGAAGAGCGGCGTCGCGCTCGCCTCCTCCAAGTCCGAGGGCAATACCAAGGAAGCGACGGTCGACCGGACGGCGGACGGACGCTGGCGGCTGTTCTACGAATATGCCGCCGACCAGGCGTCGCGCATCGGCCTGGCGATCGGCGAGGATGTGGCGGGGCCGTGGACCGAGCAGCCCACGCCCTTCATGCCGCGCGAGGACAGCTGGGACGACTGGCATCTGTCGACCGGCCCGCTGCTGACCGACGACAAGAGCTGTCCGGTCATGTTCTACAATGGCGCGACGCGCGATGCGCGCTGGCGGATCGGCTGGGTCGCGTTCGACGAACATTATACCCGCGTCGTCGCGCGCGGGATCGAGCCGCTGATCCTGCCGCCGCCCGCCGATGATCGCGGCGCGACCGACATCGCCTTCGCCGCCTCGGTCGTGGTCGCGGAGGATGGGATCTGGCTTTACTATTCACTGGAGGATCGGCGATTGTCGCGGGCACTGATCCGGCGCAGTTGAGCCGTCCCGTCCCTGTTTTCCGCGTAAGAAAGCCCGTCGATGTTCGGAGAATTCGAAACCCCCGCCGCCCCGAGCATCCACGCCTCGATCGCCCCGGCCCCGGCGCTGCGCCCCGACCGGCCCTATGCCCGTGACGAACTGCTGCACGAGCTGTTCGACGCGACCGTGCGCGACCATGGGGCGGCGATTGCGGCCCAGCTGATCGGCGCGGACGAGGAATATAGCCGACCCAAGGCCTGGACGTATGACATGCTTGCCCGGCGCAGCCTGTCGATGGCGCATCGGCTGCGCGCGCTGGGCGTCGGCAAGGGCGACCGGGTGGTGCTGTGTCTGCCACGCGGGCTGGACCAGTATATGGCGATCCTGGGCGTATTGCGCGCAGGCGCGGCCTATGTGCCGGTCGACTGGGGCTATCCGCAGGACCGCATCGCCTACATCATCGAGGATAGCGGCGCGGCGCTGACCATCACCACCTCCGCCCGCGCGGGGGAGATACCCGGCGAGACGCTGTGCCTGGACGCCGAGCTGGGCGATCTGGCCGCCGAACCGGCCGAGCCGCTGGGTCGGGAGGTGACGGGGGCGGACCCGCAGGATCTGGCCTATATCATCTATACCTCGGGCACGACCGGGCGGCCCAAGGGGGTGATGATCACCCATGCCAATGCCTGCCACCTGGTCCGTTCGGAAAGCGCGATCCTGGCGCTGGAGCCCGACGACATCGTGTTCGGCGGGTTCAGCCTGGCCTTCGACATGTCGGTCGAGACGATGTGGAGCGCCTTCTTCGTCGGCGCCAAGCTGCTCGTCGTGGCCGAGGCGCTGGCGGCGAGCGGCCCCGATGTCGCCATCGCGCTGGCGGCGGAGAAGACGACGATCTGGCACGTCGTCCCCTCGCTGATCGCGCTGGTCGAGCATCCGGTGCCGACCCTGCGCCTCATCAACATGGGCGGCGAGGCGTGTCCGGCCGATCTGCCGCGCCGTCTGGCGCGCCCCGGCCTGCGGCTGCTCAACACCTATGGCCCGACCGAAACTTCGGTGACGGCGACCTGGACAGAGGTGCAGCCGGGCAAGCGCATCACCATCGGCAAGCCGCTGCCCGGCTATACCGCCTGGATCGTCGACGAACATCTGCAACCCGTCGAGGCGGGGCAGGAGGGCGAACTGGTCATCGGCGGCCCCGGTGTCGGTGTCGGCTACGTCAACCGTCCTGACCTTACGTCCGAGAAGTTCACCATGACCCCGTTCGACACCGTGTCGGGCGGGCCGGAGCGTATCTATCGCTCGGGCGATCTCGTCCGGCTGGACGCGGCGGGCGATATCGATTTCGTCGGGCGCATCGATACGCAGGTGAAGATTCGCGGCTTCCGCGTCGAACTGGCCGAGATCGAGGCGGTGATCGGCGAGGCGCCCGGCGTGGCGCAGGCGGTGGTGCATCTATTTACCGACGCCGATGGCTCGGAATTTCTGGCGGCCTTCCTCGTTGCGCGCAGCGGCGAGGCGATCGACATCGCCGACATCAAGGCGCGCGTCACCGAGCGCCTGCCCAATTACATGCGCCCCGCCGCCTATCAGCAGCTGGCGGCACTGCCGACTTTGCCCGCGTCGGGCAAAGTCGATCGCAAGGCGCTGGTAAAGCCGGAAATCACCGTCGATACCGGCCGCACGATCGAGCCGCCCGCCACGCCGATGGAGGAAAAGCTCCACGCCATCTGGACCGAAGCCTTTGCGCCGCAGCCGGTGTCCGTCACCGACGATCTGTTCGAGGACCTGGGCGGCCATTCGCTCAAGGCCGCTCGGCTCGTGTCGGCGGCGCGCAAGGTCGCGGGGCTGGAGGGGCTGTCGCTGGAGGACCTTTACGCCGCGCCGACCATTCGGGCGCTGGCCACCCGGATCGGCGGCGCGGCGCCGGTCGCGGTGCAGACCGAGGAGAGTTTCCACCGCGTCCCGGAATGGAAGCGCTGGCTGTGCGTCGCCGCGCAGACGGTCGCGTTGCTGCCCGTCTACACCATCGCCGGGCTGCAATGGTTCTTCCCGTATGTGGCCTATACCCATCTGGCCGGGCGGATGCCGCGCATCGACGCGCTGATCCTGAGTGCCTTGTTCTTCACCATCGTGCCGGTCGCTTCGATGCTGTTCTCGATTGCCGCCAAATGGCTGATCGCGGGGCGGTTCAAGGCGGGTGACTATCCGCTGTGGGGCGGCACCTATTTCCGCTGGTGGCTGGTGCGGCGGATCATCGCGGTGACGGCGACCCCCTATCTGGCGGGTACGCCGATGATCCGGGGCTATTACCGGATGCTCGGCGCCAAGATCGGCAATCGGGCCTATATCGGCAACGGCGTGATCGATACCGCCGACCTGTTCGCCTGCGGCGACGATGCGATCGTCAGCGATCAGGCGGTGATGGCGACCAGCTCGGTCGAGCGCGGGCTGTTGCGGCTGGGCACGGTGACGCTGGGCCACCGCGCGTTCGTCGGCGGCCAGTCGGTGGTAGGGCGCAACTCTGCGCTGGAGGATGACGCGGTCCTCGACGACATGGCGGCCCTTCCCGCCGAAACGGTGATCCCCGCCGGGCAACGCTGGACCGGATCGCCCGCCGCCTTCGACCGGATAGTCGAGCCGGGCGAGGTCATCACGACGGCCAAGCGGACGGGGCCGTCGCTGGCGATCTTCATCGGCGCGCTGCTGCTGCCGATCATCGCCATCCTGCCGATCGCGCCGGGCCTGATCGCGCTGATCGAGCTGGACTGGGCGACGACAGGCTATGGCTATATGCTCGTCTCGCCGCTGCTCGCCGCGACCTATATCGTGATGATGTGCGTGCTGACGGTGCTGGCCAAGCGGGCGATTCTGGGCCGCGTGAAGCCGGGTGTCTATCGCCTCGATAGCTGGTTCTATGTCCGCTACTGGATGGTGCGGCAGATCAACGACCTGGCGCTGCGGCTGCTGCACCCGATCTTCGCGACGCTCTACGTCATCCCCTGGTATCGCGCGCTGGGCGTGACGGTCGGGCGGCGCGCGGAGATTTCGACCGCCAGCGCGATCGTCCCCGATTTGGTCGAGATCGGGCCGGAGAGCTTCATCGCGGATTCGGTGATCTTCGGCGCGGCCAAGATCGGCCATGGCACCATCGAGCTGGCGCATACCCGGATCGGCCGCCGCAGCTTCATCGGCAATTCCGCGTTGCTGCCCACCGGCGCGCAGATCGGCGACGAGGTGCTGATTGGCGTCCTCTCCAAGCCCCCCGAGGACCCGACCCTGGCGACCGAGGCGGGCAGCACCTGGTTCGGCTCGCCCGCGATCAAGCTGCCGGTGCGGCAGGTCGCGACCATGTTCGACGAGGGGGCGCGCTTCAACCCGTCCAAGGGCCTGATCGCCACGCGCCTGTCGATCGAGGCGATCCGCACCACCCTGTCGCTGACCGCGTTCCTGGTGTTCTTCAGCGCGCTGCTGTCGATCGTCGGCGATCTGGACGATCTGGAGCGTGGCGGGCTGGTCATCATCTCGGCCTTCCCGTTCCTCTATGTCGGCTTCTGCCTGGCGTGCGGCCTGTTCGTGCTGGCGCTCAAATGGCTGGTGGTCGGCCGCTACAAGGCGCGGACCGCGCCCCTGTGGAGCACTTTCGTCTGGCGGACCGAGCTGGTCACGGCGACCTATGAGAATCTCGCGGTCGCCAACCTGCTGGAGCCGTTGCGCGGAACGCCCTGGATCGGCCTTTATCTGCGGCTGATGGGGGCCAAGGTCGGCAAGCGTTGCTATATCGACACCACCGACCTGACCGAGCATGACCTGGTGACGATCGGCGACGATGTCGCGCTGAACGACTATGCCGGGCTGCAGACGCATTTGTTCGAGGACCGGGTGATGAAGGTCGGCGCGATCAAGGTCGGCGACCGCGCCACCATCGGCTCGCTGGCCATCGTCCTGTACGATGCCGAAGTGGGCGCGGACGCGCAGCTGGGCGACCTGTCGGTCGTCATGAAGGGCGAGACGCTGCCCGACGGCACCAACTGGGAAGGCAGCCCGGCGCGGATCGTCACCGAGGCATGATCCCGCTGCGCCATGACGGGCCGCTCGACCGGCTGGACTGGGACGGCGCCTCGCCCGTCATCTGGCGCACGGCCGATCCGGGGCGGGGGCAGCGGGCACCGCTGGCCGATATGCTGCTGACCCGGCTGGCCGAAGAACCGGTCCGGCTGACGCGGAGTATAACCGGCCAGCCGCGGGTCGCGGCTCCCCATGGCTGGTATATCGGCATAGCGGGGCGAGGGGAGCTGTGCCTGATCGCGGCGGCGCGGCAGCCCATAGCGGTGGACCGCGAAGCCGTCGATGACGTCCCGCCGCTCTGGGACATGCTGACCCCGGCGGAAGCACGAGCGGTGTGTGCCGCGCCCGATCCGTCGCGCCAATGGCTGCGCCGTTGGACGATCAAGGAGGCCTATGCCAAGCTGGTCGGCGATCCCCGGCGCATGGCCGCCGAGACGATCGAGACGCGGCTGATCGACGACCGGCAAGCGACCGCGCACCTGCAGGGGGAGCGCGCCGCCCATTGCTGGACCCGCGATGAGGGCGGGGCGATCGAGACGGTGGCGCTATGGGCATGAGTGTCGTCGTCCGCCCCTATAGGGACACCGACCGCGACGACGTGCTGGCGATCTTCGACGCCAACCGCGCCGACTATTTCGGGGCAGGGGACCGCGACTGGCTGATCGAGACGCTGGACGAGCCCGACGGCCCCGCCTTCGTCGTCGCGGTCGATGGACGCGCGGCGGCGTTCGGCGGCTATGAGGTCTGGGAGCATTACAACAAGGCGCTGCTCTATTGGGGCATGGCGGCACCGGCCTGGCATGGCTGTGGACTGGGGCGGTTGCTGCTGCTCGCGCGGTTGCACCATGTCGCGGTCCATGCACGACTGGTGACGCGCTACGTCACGGTCGACACCTCACCCCGGGTCGCGCCCTTCTTCCTGCGCTGCGGCTTCGAGCAGACCGCCGTCTGGCCCGAGGGCTATCGCTCCGGCATGACCATGCACGAACTACGTTTCGATCTGGCAAAGGTGTCGGCGGAGGCGCTGGCGGCTCGCCGCGATGACGCATTGTCGAAGGTCGCCCTCCTCCTTTCGCCATCCGGTCGGGAAGATCGCGGGCCTCGGACCTGACCGGACGTTAGTTCGTCGAGGCTGCGCCGAACGATTCGTTCGCAGCATTTGCGCATCGATGAGCATTGGAACAATCCGTGGCCCCGCGCCGCCAAGTCTTTTCCTTTCCCCTGCGTCACCCCCTATTGTTTCATAGGTGAAACAATAAACTTCACAAACCTTTTCAATTCATCCGTAATCGGAGTTGACAGTTCTGCCCCATCATGAAAATCCTATCATCAATAAGTTGATAATATTGATAGGCATTAAGGGGGACTATCGTGGGGGTAGGCGTTTCTCGCGTATCGTTGCTGGCGATCGCTGCATTTTGTCTCGTTCAGGCGGGTTCCGCTGCCGCGCAGAGCCAATATGTGCCGCCTGCGCCGACCGGCGGCTATGTGATGGCCAACGGCCAGCGGACGGCGGACTATAACGCGGCGCTGGCGTCCTGGCGGCAGGACAAGCAATTCTCGGTCGACTACACCAAGGGCTATCTGGGCCTGGAATATGCCTATGTCCTGGGCCTGTCGGGCAAGGGGCAGACGATCGGGATCAACGATGCGGGCGTGGTGATGAGCCATCCGTCGTTCGCGGGATCGGGCAAGATCGCGGGGCTGCGCACGCCCGTCCCCTCGACCTATGGCAATGACGGCATGGTCAATCCGCGACGGCCCTGGGAAATCCATGGCACCCATGTCGCGGGCACGACGGCGGGCAACCGCCTGGCGGACGGAGTGATGTTCGGCAACGCGTTCGGCGCCAACATCCTGTCGGCGACGACCAATTTCGCGGCGGGCGATTTCCTCTGGTGGCGCGACCAGATCCTCGACGACGTCATGGTCGCCACCGCGCAGGAGAATATCCCGGCGCTCGCCGATACCGGGCGGGTTCGGATCATCAACAACAGCTGGGGCTCGACGTCGACCCAGCCCTATACGCTGACCCCGTCCCAGGCGCGCGGCGCGTTCCAGCAGACGCTGGACGGTTTTTACGATCCGGTCCTCAAGAACGACGTGCTTGTCGTCTTTTCGGCAGGCAACGGCTCTGGTGTCCATGCCAGCATTGATGCGGTGACCCCACTCAACGACCTGCGGCTGCGTTCCAACTGGTTGTCGGTCACCAACTATCTGGCGAACGGCACGGCGGCCGCCAGCACCAGCCTGTGCGGCCAGACCGCGACCTGGTGCGTGTCGGGGCCGGGCAGCGCCGTGGTGTCCGCGGCACAGACCTATACGATCGACGGCACCGCGATCCGCGCCAAATATACCCGCGCCATGTACCCGACCATCTATGCCGCGACGACCCTGGCCCAGTTGCAGAATGCGGCGGTCAATGCCTGGCTGGGCGTGCTGAATGACTATCTCAACAGGCGCGATGCGGCCAAGGCGTCGGGGCGCTCCTTCGACGAGGAGGCCGAGCGGACCAGGGTCGCGCAGCAGGCGGTCGGCATCTCACTGGCCTATGGCGCGCGCTTCGTGACGCCCGATCCCGATGGCTATACCAGCCGTCTGGCACAGATCCTGACGATCCCTGGAAACATTGCGCTGGTCGGCCGGGACTTCTCCTATTCGGTGCTGACCCAGGCCAATACGCTGATCACCGCCGAGCTTCAGAAGTATATCACCTTCACCGGGCCGGGCTATGCCGCGCTGACCGGCACGTCGATGGCGGCGCCCAATATCTCGGGCTTCGCCGCGCTGCTGATGGAGTATTTCCCCGAATACAAGACCGGGCTGATCTCCGACATTCTGGTGTCCAGCTCCAAGGACCTCGACACGCCGGGCGTCGACCTGCGCTCGGGCTGGGGCGCGCCGCAGATGGCGGTGGCGTTGCGCGGGCCGACCGCGCTGCGCGACACGCGCGAAGTCACGGTGGCGTCGGGCACGACCGACATCTGGAGCAACCCGATCACCGACGCCCGCGACCGTTATTCGGCCGAGGTGCTGGCGGGCTTCCCCAATGATATCGGCGGCCTGATCAAGCGTGGCGGCGGCGAGCTGATCCTGACCGCCTCCAACAGCTATAGCGGCCCGACCCGCGTCGAGCAGGGGCAGCTGACGGTCGACGGCAGCCTGACGCGTTCGGCGGTGACGGCGGTGTCGGGCGGCATCGTCGCGGGCAATGGCAGCGTCGCGTCGCTGACCGCCGGGTCGGGCGGCATCGTCTCGCCGGGCAGCACCGGCGCGTTCGGGACGCTGACCGTGGCGGGCACCGCCAGCCTGGGGTCGGGTAGCCAGTTCGTCGCGGACATCGGCCCCGCCGGGACGTCGGACCAGCTGGCCGCGCGCAGCATCGTATTGGGCGGCGGCAACCTGACCCTGCGGCCGGTCAACCATGTGCCGCGTTATGGCGACAGCTATACGGTCCTCACCGCGTCGAACGGCATCACCGGCAGCTTCGGCAGCACCACCGCCTTCAGCGCGATCCTCTACCCCGAGCTGAGCTATGGCGCGGGTCGGGTGACGGCGGCGGTGGGGGCGCGGCCCTATGCCAGCGTGGTGGCGGCGACGCCGGTGCAGACGGCCTATGCGCGGCTGCTCGACGCCAACCGTTCGGCCTATGCCAATTTGCGTGGCACATACGACCTGCTCGACCTTCAGGATGTCGGGACGATCCGGGGCAGCCTGGAGGCGATCGCACCGCGCAGCCAGACGACCCGCCGCGCGATCGGCACCACCGCGACCGACAATATCGCGCGCTTCTATCGCGACCGCCTGACGGCCATGACGCCGGACGGCTTTGCGGGCGGCACGGTCGCGATGATCGGCAAGCCGCTGGAGTTCGCCGCCAACGCCATCGCGGCACCCGGCCGTCCCCAGACGGTCAGCGACACGCCGACCAGCATGGTCCGCGAGAACATGCTGCCCGACAATGTCTCGGCCTATCTGGCGGGCGGCTATATCGATGGCTCGGGCGCGGCGATGCCCGCGACGGTCGGCGGTCGTGATCCGTTCGACGGCTTCTACATCGCGGGCGGTGTCGAGGCGCGGGTATCGGACACGGCGGCGCTGGGCTTCGGCCTGTCCTATTCGGATATCGATGGCGAGCAGCGGTTCGGCCAGTCGGCCAAGGGCGAGCTGATCCAGGGCACGCTCTATGGACGGCTCGGCGGCACGCTCGGCCCGGCGCTCGATGCGCAGTTCGGCGCGGGCGTTTACCAGTCCTCGACCCGGCGGCAGGGCAGCTTTGTCGGCACGCCCTTCGACTTGCGCTCACGCGACAATGCGCTGGCCCTGTCGAGCGAAGTCGGGGCAAGCTATATGAAGGGCAGCGGCGCGGTGCGTTTCGGGCCGCGCGTGGCGATTCGCACCAGCAGCATCGACTTCACCCCGACGGGCGAGACGGGCAGCGGTCCGGCACTGACCTATGGCCGCGATCGTTTCCTGAGCGTGCAGGGCCGCGCGGGGCTTCAGATCGACGCGACTCAAGGCGGCTTCCGTCCCTTCGCCACGGCCTATTATGTCCATGATTTCGAGGGGCGGCCGGGCTATTTCAACGCCGGGTTCGCAGGCGGGACGCGGGCGCAGGCGCGCTTCCTGACCGCACGGCAGGATCGCGACTGGGCCGAGATCAGCGCGGGGGTCGCCTATCGTTCGGGCCGTGCGACCGTCTCGCTGGCGGCGGACTCGACGGTCGGGCGCGACGATGTGCGCAATCAGTCCTATCGCGCCGGGCTAAAGCTCTCCTTCTGATGGAGCGGGCGGGGTCGACATGGTGCTGATGTCGGCCCTGCTGGCGATGGTGGCGGTGGCCGATCCGGTGCCGCTGGTCCTTTATAGCAGGCCGGGCGCGACACTGGCGCAGGTCGAAGCGGATCTGCGGCGGTGCCGCATCATCACCACCGGCCCGGCGGCGGGCGGGGAGCGCCCGGACGGGGCGGCGCTGCTCGACAATGGAACCCCGGGCCGCGTGACGGGCGATACGATCGAGGCATGCATGGCGACCTATGGCTGGCAGGCGCGCACGGTGCCGGAGCGGGAGCGACGCCATTTGTCCCGCCTCGATCCCGCCGCGCGACGGAAAGCCCTGGAACGGCTGGCAGGGCGGTCCTCGAAAGCGCGAGCAGCGATCAACTCTCCCGGAACGCCTGGTCGTTGGTGATATCGGATGCGAAGAAGGACGCTTCGGCAATACTTCCGCCCTTGAAACCAAAGACGGCCATGTCCTGTCCCTGGATGGTTTTCCCGTTCTTGTCCGCGCTCCACTCGATCACGGCAGCGCAGTGGCTTTGGGTTTCGACGACACTGGCAACCCGCAAGGAAAAGGTGCCATCGGTGGCCGCAAGCGCACGCTTGAGCATGTCGACGACGGCATCGGCTCCCCGAAGGCACCCCATATGGTCGCCGACGACTGGTTCGTTCCAGCATACGTCATCAGCAAGCCATGAGCGGAGTGCCTCCGGATCACGGTCCTGCCGAGCCTTGTAAAAGGCATGGACCAGGGCGGCGGGAGAATATCCATCGGTGCGCATACTGGTTGGGTGGCAGTGAGGAGCGGCGGCCGCCAACCGCTGGCCGGTCGATATTTGGGTGCCGAGGCATGTGAGGGTTTTTCCTGGCGCGCGACCGTGAAGGTCGGCGCGGGTGCGGGGGAACCCTGCACCGGCACGAACACGGGTTCCGGCACCAGGGACCATCCCCGCGGGTGCGGGGGAACCGACGCAGCGTGTCGTCAGTCGCCGGAAGCAAGGGGACCATCCCCGCGGGTGCGGGGGAACCGGCGTTGACCATTACTTGCCATTCAGAGGCAAGGGACCATCCCCGCGGGTGCGGGGGAACCTCCGGGCTATGAGGCCATTGCTGGACAGTGAAGGGACCATCCCCGCGGGTGCGGGGGAACCCCTTTACGGCCTGCCCCACACCATGGGCCGCATGGACCATCCCCGCGGGTGCGGGGGAACCCAATCCAGAAAGATGGGTGGCTTCGGATGTCGGGGACCATCCCCGCGGGTGCGGGGGAACCCCTCATAAGCGATCTCTGCATTCTCGATGCAGGGGACCATCCCCGCGGGTGCGGGGGAACCAGAAACTCTGCGGCCCATTCCTCGTAAGGAAGGGGACCATCCCCGCGGGTGCGGGGGAACCGCTGCGCGGGACATCCGGCGTCTGGTCGCGGATGGACCATCCCCGCGGGTGCGGGGGAACCTCTGGCGCCTGATCGCCGACGCCATCCTTGATGGGACCATCCCCGCGGGTGCGGGGGAACCCCTGCGCGGGCTGGTATTCGGACATGAACTTGCGGACCATCCCCGCGGGTGCGGGGGAACCGTCTGGGAAGTCCTGAACGCCTGCGACCGCCAGGGACCATCCCCGCGGGTGCGGGGGAACCGAGATGAAGTCTCCAGCGGTGCGGCCTTGGGCGGGACCATCCCCGCGGGTGCGGGGGAACCTTGAATACCAGGTTCCCGCCGGGGTTAGCTTTGGGACCATCCCCGCGGGTGCGGGGGAACCGTGGATGCGCGATCCGCAAGCGCGCTGTCCGCGGGACCATCCCCGCGGGTGCGGGGGAACCGACCATTTCCAGGGCCTTCCGGCGGTGCGCCTGGGACCATCCCCGCGGGTGCGGGGGAACCGCCATCGGGGTGTGTCGCGGGGATCGCGCGGAGGGACCATCCCCGCGGGTGCGGGGGAACCAACGTTAGATTACGATTGCCGACTGTCAGCTTGGGACCATCCCCGCGGGTGCGGGGGAACCTATCAAGACGATAGTGGCAACCCGCGTGCGCAGGGACCATCCCCGCGGGTGCGGGGGAACCTGGCTGACCGGCGGGGATGGCGCGCGGGGCTGGGGACCATCCCCGCGGGTGCGGGGGAACCCGACGACGTGCCGTTCTAATGACCGCCGACCTGGGACCATCCCCGCGGGTGCGGGGGAACCACCTGATTATCACGAAGTCCCACACCACGCTGGGGACCATCCCCGCGGGTGCGGGGGAACCATCTCGTCGCCTTGGGCGCTGCCGAACGGCCGGGGACCATCCCCGCGGGTGCGGGGGAACCCTCAACCTCCAGCTTCTTGGCGTTCGCCCGCAGGGACCATCCCCGCGGGTGCGGGGGAACCGGGTTCGTGCCTGGGCATGGTCTGTCGTCTGGGGGACCATCCCCGCGGGTGCGGGGGAACCATTTCGCTGGGCGGCGCGCCGGTCTGGATATAGGGACCATCCCCGCGGGTGCGGGGGAACCCATCTCACCAGTGGCATTCTTCAGGTTCAGCAGGGACCATCCCCGCGGGTGCGGGGGAACCGGACGAGCTCGTCGCAGAGGGCACGCTGATCCGGGACCATCCCCGCGGGTGCGGGGGAACCAATTCTTGCTAGATCGGCTGGTTGACCACGAAGGGACCATCCCCGCGGGTGCGGGGGAACCGTCGCCGTGTCGGCAATTGCCTGGACGAGAGGGGGACCATCCCCGCGGGTGCGGGGGAACCGCGGCGCAGATACGCCACCTTTTTGATGTCAAGGGACCATCCCCGCGGGTGCGGGGGAACCACCGCGTTGCGCTCCATCGCGACGGTTTCCGTGGGACCATCCCCGCGGGTGCGGGGGAACCGCGAGGACCGGGCCGACATCGGCCAGCCCTGGGGGACCATCCCCGCGGGTGCGGGGGAACCGCACGGGGAGGGGCGGAAGTGATGCGCTTCCTGGGACCATCCCCGCGGGTGCGGGGGAACCCGCCTCCCGGCTGAACGACTTCTCTGCGCAGGGGGACCATCCCCGCGGGTGCGGGGGAACCGTCTGGTAGACCGATCGGCCTTTGACTTCAGGGGGACCATCCCCGCGGGTGCGGGGGAACCAGCCCAGCGCGAAGGCGCGATCGACCCCATCAGGGACCATCCCCGCGGGTGCGGGGGAACCCGCTCCCGATACCGACGGGGCAGAGCAGAATGGGGACCATCCCCGCGGGTGCGGGGGAACCTTCTATTTACCGCTTCGCCATCGTGCAGGAAGGGGACCATCCCCGCGGGTGCGGGGGAACCGAAGGCCCGAACCGCGGAGCGTGCGTCATGGAGGGACCATCCCCGCGGGTGCGGGGGAACCCCCGCCGTCGCGAACCTCAGGCCACGATGCCGGGGACCATCCCCGCGGGTGCGGGGGAACCATCGCCTTGGGTGCCGGTGGCCGGTCGAGGTCGGGACCATCCCCGCGGGTGCGGGGGAACCCCCGGTTTCACAACGCGGTCATTCTGGGCATCGGGACCATCCCCGCGGGTGCGGGGGAACCTGGCGGTGCCGGACTCTTTGCGGCGGGCATCGGGGACCATCCCCGCGGGTGCGGGGGAACCGTCGAGAGCAACGGCAAGACAGCGAAGGTTCACGGACCATCCCCGCGGGTGCGGGGGAACCCACCCGGTCCCAGCCGGATCGCGGGTATTCCAAGGACCATCCCCGCGGGTGCGGGGGAACCTCTGGGGCGGGGGCTGGCATGTGACGAAGCGTCGGACCATCCCCGCGGGTGCGGGGGAACCTGGCAGCAGCGCCGCTATCCCGGCGACCGCGCGGGACCATCCCCGCGGGTGCGGGGGAACCGATCGACCACATGGCCCGGATCAGCCGAGGCCGGGACCATCCCCGCGGGTGCGGGGGAACCGCGGGCGCCATGAAGGCTACCGGCCGCCTGAAGGGACCATCCCCGCGGGTGCGGGGGAACCCGTTGTCGTGTGTGGGTAGCGCGTGTCATGTACGGACCATCCCCGCGGGTGCGGGGGAACCTTGGAGCTCGTCGGGGTCACGGTGGTGATGTCGGGACCATCCCCGCGGGTGCGGGGGAACCTTGGCCTACGGCGCTGCACTGGTGTCGATCCCGGGACCATCCCCGCGGGTGCGGGGGAACCAGACCGTCATCGATCGCGCCCTCGGCTAAGTCGGGACCATCCCCGCGGGTGCGGGGGAACCGACGCCAAGCAGGCCGAACAGGGCAGATCGAAGGGACCATCCCCGCGGGTGCGGGGGAACCCGGCGTGGCAGGCGGGAACGCTCCGGCGGCCATGGACCATCCCCGCGGGTGCGGGGGAACCGTCGCCGCATAGATATCCAGCAGCGTGGAGCGGGGACCATCCCCGCGGGTGCGGGGGAACCGGTTCAGGCTGATCTGGCCCAACGTCGGGTTGGGGACCATCCCCGCGGGTGCGGGGGAACCCGGCAAAGGCGTTGCGCAGAAGAGTTCTGCCAGGGACCATCCCCGCGGGTGCGGGGGAACCGTTGAGTAGGATATGATAGGGATACCAGATAGGGGACCATCCCCGCGGGTGCGGGGGAACCGCTGGTCTTGCCGTCAATCTGATAGCCAGCCAGGGACCATCCCCGCGGGTGCGGGGGAACCGCCTCGGCCAGCCTGCGCGCTTCCCTAGCGACGGGACCATCCCCGCGGGTGCGGGGGAACCTGGTCCCCCAGCGCTCGGCAATCTTGATGATTGGGACCATCCCCGCGGGTGCGGGGGAACCTAATCGAAGGCGCACTTAGCGTTTGCGATCAGGGGACCATCCCCGCGGGTGCGGGGGAACCACGCCTTCATTAAGAAGGACTCTTTTGACTTTGGGACCATCCCCGCGGGTGCGGGGGAACCCCGCACCAGAACGCCCGAACCGGCACCGGCCTGGGACCATCCCCGCGGGTGCGGGGGAACCCAGGGCGCGCAGTCCGAAGGCAAGACTAGCTGGGGACCATCCCCGCGGGTGCGGGGGAACCTGGCTGACCGGCGGGGATGGCGCGCGGACCTGGGGACCATCCCCGCGGGTGCGGGGGAACCTCTTGCACACTGGCAGGCAACGTCACGTCACGGGGACCATCCCCGCGGGTGCGGGGGAACCCCCAAGCCACTGTCCTGCACGAAACCGCGCACGGGACCATCCCCGCGGGTGCGGGGGAACCATGCCTTAACTAGCTCCCGAATTTCCAACATGGGGACCATCCCCGCGGGTGCGGGGGAACCAAGCCCGGCACGCGGGAAGCCGCTATCCGTAAGGGACCATCCCCGCGGGTGCGGGGGAACCCTCCAGGGTCTTAGCCATCTTCATTCCTTCAGGGGACCATCCCCGCGGGTGCGGGGGAACCGAATGCCTGGTCTTCCTGCCAGTCCCGAAGTCGGGACCATCCCCGCGGGTGCGGGGGAACCCTCACCGTGCTCGCGCCCCTCGTGTCCAAGGTGGGACCATCCCCGCGGGTGCGGGGGAACCAAGGATGTCCGTGTTCGCCAAGTCCCAGGCGCGGGACCATCCCCGCGGGTGCGGGGGAACCCCTTGCCCGCGCAGCTCGCCGTCGCCGAGCAACGGACCATCCCCGCGGGTGCGGGGGAACCAACGCCGTCCGTCGCCAGCCATCGCTTCCACGGGGACCATCCCCGCGGGTGCGGGGGAACCGGCTTCGTGATCGCGTGCGTCGTGCCGTGCAAGGGACCATCCCCGCGGGTGCGGGGGAACCTCTTCCGCCGCCTCGACGGGAGCGCGCGGAACGGGACCATCCCCGCGGGTGCGGGGGAACCTTTCATTTCACCGGTCGCCTGAGTCAGGGCCTGGGACCATCCCCGCGGGTGCGGGGGAACCGCGCAGCGCGTCGCGCTCAGGGTCCGATGGCAGGGACCATCCCCGCGGGTGCGGGGGAACCGATTGAGACGTTGTGAGGCGTATTAATGCAGGGGGACCATCCCCGCGGGTGCGGGGGAACCTGCGATCAGAACAGCATCGCCGCTCACGTCTCGGGACCATCCCCGCGGGTGCGGGGGAACCCGTCATCCGGTCGGCGGGAGGCACCGAGCCGCGGGACCATCCCCGCGGGTGCGGGGGAACCAGCTTGGGGATGTCGCGGTCGGCCTCAGCCTGGGGACCATCCCCGCGGGTGCGGGGGAACCACAGCCTGAAGAGCATCCACGAACAGGCGGCGGGGACCATCCCCGCGGGTGCGGGGGAACCCCAGCTGGATGCGGCCATGCTTTACATGGACAGGGACCATCCCCGCGGGTGCGGGGGAACCCTCCCTATGCCAATTATGAAATAATCAGCGCAGGGACCATCCCCGCGGGTGCGGGGGAACCTCGGTCGGCGGCGTCGCGTTCCCGTATCTTGCGGGACCATCCCCGCGGGTGCGGGGGAACCCAACGCAAGTCGTGGCCTGACCCGTCTAATGGGGGACCATCCCCGCGGGTGCGGGGGAACCGATGGTGCGTCTGCCGGGGTCGGGTGGGAATGGGGACCATCCCCGCGGGTGCGGGGGAACCCGGCGGTCGCAGCTCCCACTGCCTTCCAGCGCGGGACCATCCCCGCGGGTGCGGGGGAACCGCATAGGCGAGCATGACGGACCGCGCCGCGTCGGGACCATCCCCGCGGGTGCGGGGGAACCGGCGCGTTGGTCCAGCGCCCGTGCGAGAAGTAGGGACCATCCCCGCGGGTGCGGGGGAACCGCCTATATCGAGAAGTGGGGGCCAGAGGTCCAGGGACCATCCCCGCGGGTGCGGGGGAACCGCGACACCCAGGTTCTGGCCGACTCCCACATCGGGACCATCCCCGCGGGTGCGGGGGAACCCTCTTGAAACTGTCGACGCCCATGCGCGTCAGGGGACCATCCCCGCGGGTGCGGGGGAACCACGGTCACGGCATGGTATGCGACGTTCGACGAGGGACCATCCCCGCGGGTGCGGGGGAACCCCAAGAATGATTGGTCAAAGACAGATGGTATCGGGACCATCCCCGCGGGTGCGGGGGAACCTCGGGCAAAGTAGCCAGGGCAACCGCCAGTATAGGACCATCCCCGCGGGTGCGGGGGAACCGCCGAATTCAAAATCCAAATGTTTTCGGACATAGGACCATCCCCGCGGGTGCGGGGGAACCTAGGTGTTTGCTGCCCTGTAGCACCTTGAGCAGGGACCATCCCCGCGGGTGCGGGGGAACCTACGGCAAACTCACCTTTGAGTCAGCCGCTTGGGGACCATCCCCGCGGGTGCGGGGGAACCCGACGCGTCCTGACTTCAACGCTGTTGATTTTGGGACCATCCCCGCGGGTGCGGGGGAACCCGCTCTCCGGGGACGAGGATGATCGCCGCCATGGGACCATCCCCGCGGGTGCGGGGGAACCGAGAACGTCGCGTGGATGAAGCGGGACTTCGGGGGACCATCCCCGCGGGTGCGGGGGAACCTCAACATCGGTAAGCTGGTCCACCTGAACCGTGGGACCATCCCCGCGGGTGCGGGGGAACCTTCAGGCCACGCAGGTTAACGGTGGGCACGATCGGACCATCCCCGCGGGTGCGGGGGAACCGAAATCTACGGCCGATCGCCAGGTATGCAGGCGGGACCATCCCCGCGGGTGCGGGGGAACCTCTGCCTGGCAGATCGCTGATTTCGTTCACAATGTCAAAGACCCCCTGTCGTGCGAACGGTTATGGCGTCGGCTTGACAGGGATGCGGGAGGACAGAGCGCGGCGCACCAGGAGGACGCCTTCATGCGACACCACGTCCTTGGGCGGCTCGCCCAGGGTCAGCAGCCCCAGGCCCCCGGCGGCGGCGGATTCGGCCCAGCACATCACGATGCTGCCGCGGCGCAGGCGGGTGTGCCATTCCTCGACGACGGTCCATATACGGGTGCGCACGCCCGCGCTCATGCGCGGCTGGGCATAGACGCCGGGGGCCAGTTCCAGCATCGCCGAGCCCAGGAAGCCGCGATAGCGATCCTCGACGTCGCGGGTGATGACCATGGTCAGCGGCATCAGGCCTCCACCGGCGACGGCGTGCCGCCACCCGGTGCCACGCCCGCATCCTCTCCGCCACCGGGCATCAAGAGCGTCTTGATCCGGTCGATCATGCCGGGGATCACGCTGCGCTGTCGAAAGAGCAGGGCGGCGCGCTTGCGGACCAGCCGCTCGATGGGCGCGGCGCCCCTTGCGCGCGCCTCGCGCACCGCGCCGAAGGCGATGTCGAGCAGTACGTCGTGGCGATAGAGGTCGGCGATGTCGAGGACAAAGCTCTGGCCCGAATCCTCGTGCACGAAGCCCAGTTGCGGGATCGCGCCGGTGGCGGCCACCGCGACGCTGGCGGCGGCGGTCATCGCCGATCCGGCATGGTTGATCGCCTGGTTGGCGAGGTCGCCCGCCTCCGGATTCTCGCGGTCATAGCGACGGCCGTTCCAGCCTATGCCGTGGCGCTCGGCGGCGAGCACATAGGCGCGCTTGATCCGCGCACCCTCTTGGCCCCGCAGCACGGCGATATCGCGGGTGCGCACGATCTCGCCGAAACGCATCGCATACATGGCGCGCGCGACCTCCATCCGCTGCTTGGGATCGGACCAGCGCCGCACCTGCGCACGCGCCAGCGCCGAACTGTCGGGCATCAGCGGCGGCGCGGTATAGAAACGCACCGCCCCATCGCCGATCGCGGCCAGCGCACAGCCGTGCCGCGCCAGCAGCCGCAGCGCGTCATGGGTGACGCTGGACCCCGGCCCGAGCAGCACGATCGAGATCGAATGATAGGGGATCTGATAATCGCCCGCCTCCAGCGGCCCGCCGCCCGCCGTGACGAAGCGCAGGCAGCCATCCTCCACCTCCAGCCGTCCGCGCTCCAGCCAGACCAGCCCATGCCGGTCGGAATGGGGGATGCGCGCCTTTTCCAGGCCCAGGCGGCCGGAAAGCATTACCCGGCGCGTCCCGGCGGGGACAGCAGCAGCATCCCGAAGCCGAAGGCGGCATGACGCCCGACGCCACCCGACAGCAGCTTGGCAAAGCCCTGCGGGTCGGTAACGGTCAGCGTGCCGGTCATCACCGCGTCCGGCCCCTCGACACTATGGGTTCGCGCGCCTTTCGCGGCATGGGTGCTGCGCCGGGTACGCGAGCGCTGGAACATGCGCAGCGTGGCGTCGTCGAGCGTCGCGGCGCCCTCCAGCCGCCGGGCCAGCCATGCGGTGTAGACCGTTTCGCGATCGACCGTCCGGGTGTCGCCGCCCTCGGCCGCCACGCGCTCACAGGCGCGGACATAGGCGTCGATCTCGCCCGCGCGGCCTTGCCAGGCATCGGGACGGTCGGCGCGGGCGGCGCGGACCGACTTGCCGAAGCGCACGACCGGGCGGACGCGCACGTCAAAGCCATAGCGGGCGCCCTCCCGCCAGGTCTCCGGCATGGCCTGGCTCTGCGGCATGCCGAACAGATCGGCCAGCAGACCCTCGGTCGGCGGCAGTGCGGCGGCTTCGTCCAACGCGGCGGGATCGCCGACATAGCCGAGCAGATGGGGGCCGCGCGCATGATCGGGCAGGTAGCGGAAGGGGCGGGGGGCGGCATCGCCGAACCGGGCGGCAAGCGCGGCGTGAAGCGCATAGCCCGCATCGTCGTCGCTCAAGCGCCGTTCGGCCGCGAAGATGGCGAGGTCGTGCGGGGCGATGCCGATCCGAACGAGGTGCAGGTTCATGCCGCCGCCTTCGGCCAGGCGATACGGCCATGGATCACACGGCGAAGTCCCGCATGGACGCCCGCCGGCCAGTGGCGCTCGTCGGTCAGTTCGTCCTCGCGCGTGCCGGTCGCGGCGGCGTCGCCGGTCGGCTCGCCAAAAGGCCATTGCGCGCGCAGGGTTTCCTGATGAGCGGGCGGCTCACGCAGCGTCGCCAGTCCCGCGACCAGCGCGTTGGGGATGGTCGCCGCCTCGATCACACCGAGCAGCAGCGGACGCGAGGGCAGGAACGGCTTGCGCCCGATGAACAGCGGCCGCTCGGGCCGGTCGAGCGCGGCGGCGAGCATGTCGAGATCGGGGCCGTCCCCCTCCGCCAGCCGACAGGCGACCAGCACGCGCGCATCGGCGTCCATGTCGCGATAGCGGATATGCGGCGATTTATAGGTGTCCGCGCCGCCCGCGCGCCCTTCGACCCGGCCATGGGTGGTCCAGCCGCGGTCATTCGCCTCCAGCTTGGCGGTCTGGAACTCGCGCTGGCGCTGCCCCTCGGCGATGCGGAGCGATCCCATCGTCAGCCGTGCCTGCAAGGCGGCGTGACGGGCCGCTTCATAGCGTTCCCAGCCCAGCGCATTGCCGAACAGCCCCGCCACCATCGACTTGGCGGGAAAGTCGCGCACGACGCCGTACGCATCGACCAGATCGCCGCCGAAACTCATCAGCGGCGCGTCGAGGTCCAGCAGCATATGCCTCATGCGGCGGGCATCCGCGCATCGCGGACCAGCGCGCCCGCCCAGTCCGCCAGCTCGCGCAGGCTGCCGTCGGCCACGCCGTCCAGCTTGAGCTGGGGCAGGGCGGCATGGCGGCGCGCCTCGCCGGTCTCATAGACCGCGTCCATCTCGCCCAGATGGCCGTTCAGTGCCTTGGCCGCGCGGGTGCCGAGTGTCTCGTTGGAGCCGCGATCGACCAGCGCCACGGCGTCGCGGAACGCATTGGCCAGGGTGCGCGGCTGGCGGTCGCCCGCCTCGACCAGCACCAGCTCGGCGCGGCTATAGGGCGCGGTCGAGCCCTTCTTGGCGCCCGGCGATACCTCGGCGATCAGGTGGACCAGATGCTCGACGACCTGCGCCGCCAGCGCGCGGTCATGGTCGCCGGTCCAGTCGGCGCGGTCGCAGCCGGTCAGGTTCGACACCAGCAGCGGCACGTCGACCACGACATAGCCATAATAAAGGCCCGAGGTCAGTTCGGTGTCGAACACGCCCGCCGCGCCCGCATCGTCACCCTGTTCGCGGTCGCGCAGATCGTCGACGACCGTGAAGTAATCGAGTTCGGCCTGTTCCTCATGCACGGTGAAGGCATGGGCGACATGGATCGCGGCATCGCGATTGGCGCGCGTGTCGCTGGTCACCATGCGACCGAACAAAGCGGCCTCCAGCGAGGCGGCGAGGACATTCTGGTCGCGAAGCTGGTTGAGGTTGGCCTTTTCCTCCTTGACCCAGGCTTCGGCGGCGGCCTTGGCCGATGCCGCGTCGGCGTTTTCGGACAGGAGGCGTTCGGCCTGTTCACGCATCCAGGCCAGTTCGGGACGGCCGAACAGCAGCGCCTGGCGCTGTTGCTTGTCCTTGGCGTTCTTGCCGTAGAATTTGGTCAGGAAGGCCAGTTCGACCGCATCGACCGCCTTCTCATCGAAGCGTGGGCGCAATGGACCCGTCACCTCACGCTCGATCGCGATCTTGGAGCGAAGCCCCTCGACCCCGGACTGTTTGGCGAGCGAATGAAGCGCATGCCGGTCGTCCGCGACGCGCCAGTGCCGCTTCAGGCATTGTGAGGAAATGCGCGTGCGGGTCGCGTTGCCGAAGGGCAGGCGCTTGGCGAGGCCTGCATCGTCGCGGTTGAGCAGCGCGCCGGGCCATGCGGCCAGAAAGTGAATCTGAATGAACTTCGGCGTCGTCGGTTGGGTCGTATCAGTCGTCACTCGAAGTCCCCTCTTCGGACCGCGCTTCGGCGGCATAATAGTCTTTCGCGATACGGATGCGGGCGTCCTCTGCCCGGTCGGGATCGTTTCCGATCAGCGCGAATAGCGTATATAGATTGACGGGCGCCTTGCCGTGCTGTGCGAGCATCCGCATTGTGCGGATCACCTGCGCTTCAAGTCCACTTCCCCTCGCCGAGGTCAGCCGCATGAGCCGGTTTTCTGACAGCCCAATTTCATGAAGGCGATGACCTAGCTGTGGTCCGCTGGCGTGTGGATAGACCTTTCCTGTTCCAGACAGCAGTGCCGCACAATGTGCGAATAGCCGCCATGGCGCGAATGCCTGCCGATCTGTTGGCACGCTAACTTTCGCCCGAACGAGCAGGGCGGCGACAACCCCGTCCGCCTCGTGCCGTTGTGTGAGGTACATGCGGCGCAGGAGCGCATGGTCCCGGTTTGATAGATTGGGGATCTGGCCTGCGATAGACTCGACCGGAGGCTTCTCCTTGGGCACCCCTCCGGTTGATGCTTTGGGATGAGCCTCACTCGCCATGCTGCACATCCTTCATCCACTTCCCCATCTGACCGTCGAGAAAAGAGCGCGCGCGGGCGATGGCGCGGATGCGCCGGACCTCGGTGCGCGGGGCGGCTTCGGCGGCTTTGTCGAATACATCGCCAGCCAGGCTGCGTAGCCGGGTTCGCCAGAGCAGCCGGTGATTCTCCTTATCCCCCGCCGCTTCTGCCCAGAAGGGCGCGTCGAAGAACTCGCCGTCCACCACGCGATTGAACTGGTCCAGCCAGCGCTCGGTCTTCTTCTTGGCGGCATCGTCGTCGAGCCGCGCCTTTTCGGGGCCGCCCTGCACCAGCGAGATCAGCGCGCGGCCGAGACGGCGGCTCGCCTCATTCGCTTCCCCCGCGCGCTTTTCGGCGACCGCGCCGATCCGATCGAGCGGTGCTTCGTCATAGGCGCTGATCGTTTCCCAGCGGCTGACGGGCACGCTGCGGCGGTGAAGCCCTTCGGTCTTGCCCTGTCCGCGCACCAGCGCCGCCGCGACGATCGACAGGTCTGCGCGGTCGTCGGCGTCATGCGGTTCGGACAGCAGCGGGCGGACGATCTTCTTGGCATCGAGCAATGTCGCCATCTGGCGATAGCCGAACCCCGCGCCCGTCGGCGTATGGCTGGACGAGCGATCGGCCTTGATCGGCGCCCAGGGGTCTTCGGTCATCCCCTTCAATTCGGCGGCGGCGACTCGCGCGCATTTCGACCCCGCCGCCCGCGCCGCGATTTCGCCGTCCGTCCGCTCCAAGCGCACCCGGCGACAGATTTCGACATAGAGTTCGTCGAGGTCGCCATAATTCAGCGATACCGTGCCGTCCCATGGCACCGTCCAGAGCAAAGGCACGCCGCCGCGCCGTTCAGGCCGGGCGCGCGCATGTTCGACCAGCCGCAGCACATCGCGCCGAAACCCCGCCGCCGCACCACCGCCGGGCCGCACGCCTAGGCTCATGCGGCTGGCGAAACCGCCATTCATCCGCGAGACGCCGTAATTGCCCGCGCCCAGAAAACCCTCGGTCGTCTGGAGCGTCACCAGTGCGAACAGCCAGTCCTGCTCACCCGCGCCGATCATGCGCTCCTGCTTCAGGTCGTGGTTCTTCGCGGTGACCAGCATGTCCAGCGCGTCGGGCGTCGCCAGCCGGTTCTTATAGGCCGCGCGGTCGGTCGCTGCGACGGTGGGCGGTTGCAGCAGCGCCGGTTTCGACCAGTCATCGACGACCAGCTCCCACGCCTCGCCATCCGGCCATTCCGGCGTCAGGCCGATCAGCAGGTCGCGCCATGCCGCTTCGCTATCAGGCAGCGTGTCCAGCCCGGCGCGGATCAGCGCCAGCGCGGCGACCTGTACGGTAAAGCTGTGCCAGGGTTCGCGCTGATGCGGGCGTAGTGCCGGAAAACTCCATGCTTTCCCACGCGCCAATGCTGCAAATGCCGCGAACAGGCTGCCACGGTGATCGCGGTTCTCGTCGTCGCGCCATTCGATCATGCGTCCACCCCCTGTTTGGCAAATAGACTTGGTTTCTTCACCATCGTCAATCCGGGATGGGCAAATGGGTCCGAATATTTTCGCACCGTTTCCGAAGATCATATCCGATCTGGATATTGCGGGTCCGCTACGCCCTCGAACAACCCCGTCCCACCCGCCGACAGCGTCTGCGCAGTCAGCGCCCGGTCTAGATAGAGATTGCGCGCCTCGCAACTCGTCTCGGCGACCAACAGGCAGCTGTGGCAGGCCGCGCCGCTCAGCGCGCGCTCGTCGGTATGGGCGTCGGGGTCATGCTCGGCGCAGATGGGGTCGCCGGAGCATAAGGCCAGCCGGTCCAGCGCCCGCTCGGCGATCGCGCCCAGCCGGGGCAGGACGGCGACCAGCCCGCCCAGCGTCCCCTGCGTGCCGGTCGAGGCGGTGTAGATCAGCAGGCCGAACCGCTCGCCCTCATCATCGACGACGGCATAGAGCCGCTCCTTAAGCGCAGTCGCCGGATAGCCGCAGTCGAGCGCGATCTCGTTCATCAGCGCGTGGGAAAAACCGTGAATGGCATAATAGGTCACGCGCGGCCATTGCAGCCGCGCGCCATAGAATTGCCCGGCGCGCCACCTATCCCATCCGCGATAAAGGATCTCGCCGCGCCGCTGCACCGCCGGGCGGGACAGCCAGTCGCGAATGACCTGCGGGTCGAAGCGCAGGAAGATGCCTTCGCCGCGATGCTCGACCGCGGGCAGCCATTCCAGCTCGGTGGCGAGCGCGGCGCCCTCGACCGCCAGATACAGTTCCTCCAGATCGCCATCGGTCGCGGTCGGGGCCGCCTCGAACCGGGTGAAGCCATAGAGGCAGGCGACCTCGAGCAGCCGGTGTACCGCCACGACGGAGTCGATGGGGGCAAGGCGGGGGCGCTCGCCGTCCCATTCGGCGCGGGTCAGGGTACGGGCGTGGAGCCGGGCGTCGGGCGCGTCGATGCCGATCTGCGGCTGGCCGGAGGCGAGCAGATCGAACTCGGCGACCTTGGGGGCCTTGGCGAGCGACTGGTTGCCCGACAGGCGCAACTGGCCGATCCGAGTGACGATATCGGCGTCGCTCCACCCGGCCAGCGCGGCGCGAAGCGCGGGGTTGGAGCGGCGCGCGTTCGCCATCTCCGTCTCGCACGTCACCCAGTCGATCGCGTCCATATGGTCCTCGACCAGCCGCGACAGCTCGTCCTCCGCGGCGGGCAGCGAGATGACGGTCAGCACCTGCGGGAAATAGGCGTTGGTCGCGGTGCGGGTGAGGAAGCGCAGCTTCTCGCTGCACGCACCGGGCTCGGGCGTGCGCAGCCAGGGGCGCTGTCCCCGGCATCCACCGAGTTGCCCGGTAGCCTGCGCATCGCGCAGCGATAGCGCCGCGCCGCAGCCGCAGACCACGCGGGTCGAGGCGGGATCGCCCGAGGTGCCGCGCTCCTCCAGCCAGAGCGGCTGGACGCAACGCCCCTCCATGCCGATATGGACCACCTGCGCCCAGTGGATGTCCTGCAAATGCCCCTTGCGACACCCCGCGACGAAGCGGATCGGCGTCACGGTCACGCGGCGGCCGTCCTCATTGACCAGCATATTGCGTCCGCGCGGGTCCAGGTCGCGCCAGCGGACCAGGCGACGGCGGCGGACTTCGCCGACCTCCTCGGCTTCGCTGGAGACGAACCAGGCGGGGAAGATGCGTGCCTCGACACCGGGCGGCTCGTTCGCCGTACTCGCGCCGTCGGCATCGGCGGGCGGCGTGCGCAGGGTCAGCCGGGCATCGTCGGCCAGCCGCCCGCTCGCGCGCATCAGTGTCTCCAGAACGGCGGTCGCGCGGGGTTCGTGGATCGGCTGCCAGCTGCCGCGTTCGCGCATGTGCCACAGGTCCAGCCCGCCGATCACGACCGAGCGGGTGGGCAGGTCGACCATCGCGCCGGGGCCGAAGGCGGTGATGAGCTGCGACTGGCGCAGCGTGATGGGTTTGCTCGTCATGCCATGTCTCCCGCACCGCCGACCCGTTCGCCATCGGGGCCGCGCGGCTTGATCCGGACGCCGGGCTCGACATCGCGCATGCTCCACCCGGCCTGGAAGCGGAGATGCTCCGGGGCGGGATCAAGCGGCGGGTGGAGCAGCCGGTGCGGCCGGTCGCCATAGGTGAAGCGGCCCCCGGCGGCGGTCTGCTCGGCGGCGATCTCGGTCCAGTCGTCCAGCAGCGCCTCGATCTGCGCGGCCAGTGTCTCGCGCACTTCCGGCGGCGCACGCTCGACCAGATGCCGGACCACCGCCGCGCGGGTTCCAGGCAGGGTGGCCAGCGCATCCACCGCACTGGCGGGCGTGAGCACGGGGTCGAGATGCCGGGCGATCGCCACGACGATCGCGGCCAGCGTGCGGTCCAGCGCACGCGGCGACCAGGGGGTGACGCTGGTCGCCTCGACCGCGCGGTAGAAGGTGTCGTGGAAATGGCCGAACTGCTCGAAATGCATCCGGTCGCGCGGGCGGTGGACGTTCAGCACCACGACGACCAGACCGGGCCGCGCCGGGTTGCGGCCGACGCGGCTGGTCGCCTGGATATATTCGGCGGCCGTCTTGGGCTGTCCCTGCACCAGCATCAGGCCCAGCCGGTCGATGTCCAGCCCGACCGAGATCATGTTGGTCGCCAGCGCCACGTCCACGGGCTGGTCTTCCGCGCTGTCGAAATTGGCCTCCAGCCGCCGCTTGGCCGCCGCGACCTGATCGGTCGACACGCGCGAGGTCAGCTCGACCGGCTCGCCCAGCATGCGGTCGGCAAAGGGGCGGTCGGGGGGCTCCAGCCGTCGCCGCTGTGCGCCGTAACTGGCGAGCCGTGCGGCCACCTCGTCCTCGACGATCCGCCGCGCGCCGCCCAGTTCGCGCAGCGTGTTGAAATAGCAGAGCGCGGTGCGATAGGCGTCCGCCTCGTCGCCATCCTCGGCCATGGCCTGGGCGGCGCTGAGCAGCGTCACCAGCGCCTGGAGGAAGACCAGCTTCGGCCCGCGCCCGGCCGCCGCCAACCCGACATACCAGCGCGCCGGATCGGCCTCGCTCTCGGGCCGGGTCAGCGCGAAGAAACTGTCGCGCCGGTCGAGGCCCGGTGGTGGGAAGATACAGGTCCGCTCGCGGTCGAACAGCGCGCAGATCTGGTCGCTCGCCCGGCGGACGGTGGCGGTGGAGGCGACGATCTTGGGCCGCACCCGCTGTCCGGCGATCTCGCGCGTGGCAAGCCGGTCGATCGCCGCCTCGTACAGCCCGGCGACGGTGCCGAGCGGGCCGGAGATCAGGTGCAACTCGTCCTGCACCACCAGATCGGGCGGATCGAGCCGGTGGCCGCCATCCAGCGCACGGCCCTCACCCGGCTCGGCCGCGCCGTAAAAGCCGGTTTCGTCGGCGCGATCGACATGGCCGAAGAACGCGCCCGCTTGCCCGTTCCAGGGCAAAGCGGCGAACTTGTCGATCGTCGCGATCAGGAAAGCGGGCAGGCGGCGGTAAATGGCCTCGTCCACCGTCACCACCGGCAGCGCGCGGTCGCCGGTGAAGGGGCAGGTGTCGCTGACGCAGCGCAGTTCGAGGTTGGTCGGCGCATCGGCGTTGGGGACGCAGCCGAAACTTTTCGGTGTGAAGGCGGTGCCGCACCACGGACAGGCCTTGATGGGGGCGGGGGCGCGGCTATCGCGGCCACTGGTATAGGCACGCACCCGCTTGACGGCGGTGCCCTCGGTCCGGTCGCCCTTGCCGCCCAGCTTGTTGGGGCTGGCGTCGGAGCCGACCCATAGCCCGATCTCGATCGGCCAGTCGCCCAGGCGCGGACGGCCCGCCGCGTCGCGATAGTCGGGGCCGTCGCGCAGCAGCTCCAGCGCGCAGACCAGCCCGGCGGCGCGGCCCAACTGGTCCAGCGTCAGCAGCCGCAAAGTATAGCGCATGATGACCGACACACCCGCGCCCAGCAGCCCGCTCGCCCCCAGCCGCCGCAGCGCGATGGTGAAGGCGGCGAGGCCCAGATAGGCCTCGGTCTTGCCGCCGCCGGTCGGGAAGAACAGCAGGTCGGCCATGTCGCGGTCGGGGTGGCACTTGTCGGCCATGCCCGATAGGTTGAGCAGGATGAAGGCGAGCTGGAACGGCCGCCAGGCGGGCGTCGTATCGGTCGGGCGACGGGCGCGGGTCGCGTTGGCGACCGCGCGGTTGGCGATCTCGAAGGCGAGGCGGACCTGCGCATCCTCGGCCAGCAGCGCGATCCCGGCGGCGATGCGCTCGCGCGCTTCGTCCTGTGCGGCGATCAACGTGGCGGCGGTGCGGGCGCGCTGGCTGGCGCTGGCCAGATCGGGCGCGGTGGCGGCCGCTCGCTGGCCGTCCGCCCATTCGTGATAGCCCGTGACCAGCGGAGCGAGCGCGGCCTGCAACGCCTGTCCGTCCTCGCTCGCCAGTGTCGCCAGCGCGTCCATGCCGAAGATGACGCCCGGCACCGCCGCCGCCACGGTCCGCTCGACGGCGGCGCGGGGCAGGTGCGTGGTGTGGACGCAGCGGACGCAGCCGTCCGCATCCGCGACATGCGCCGCCGCGCAGCCCAGACCGGCGGCATAGGCCGCGCTGTCGCGGTAATGCAGGTCGGCCAGCTGGTCGTCCCAGTCCTCGCGCGCGATGCGCGACAGGTCATGCTGCGCGACGAATCCGGCTTCGCAACGCAGCGACAGTCGGACCTGAAAGGCATAGGCGAGATCGCGGTAACGCGAGGCCGGTTCGAGCCGCTTGTTGACCAAAAAGACGGTGACGACCTGCACCATGCGCTGCGACCCATCGGCGAGATGCAGCGCAAAGGGCCGCGCGCGGATCGCCAGTTCCAGCGCGCCGCCCGGCCGTGCGGTGGCGGCGGTGCCGGGCAGGGGGTGATGCGCCACCCCTTCATCCTCGCGCGGTATGGTCAGGATGACGCGATGCTCGCGCGCCACCCGCCGCCAGCCGATGGGCGTATGGCCGGGCTCGCCGCCGCTCTCCAGCATGTCGGGCGGCAGCGGCGGCTCGGGCACATAATCGCCCCAGTCGAGCGCGACCTCCAGTGCCCGGACCCGGGGATCGACCATGGTCGACAGCCCGATTGAACTGGGCAGGAAGCGTCGCCGCGCAGCCGGGGCCTCGGGTTCGTCATGATCGCCTGCCGCACCGCCCGCGCCGAACGCCTCGACATCCGATAGCAGGCCATCGACCTCATCCCACTCGGCGTCGGCGGCAGGTTCCTGCGTCAGCTCGCCCGATGGCGCGATGAAGCCCGCCAGATACCAGCGCGACGGATTCTCCCCCGCCGGAAGCCGCTCGGCGACCAGATCATGATCGTCCGCTTCACTGGGACCGATCAGGTTGCGGCGCAGCCGCCGCACCATCTCCGCGCGTACTCCGTCCGCGTTCACAGCATCCGCTCCATCCTGACCCGTTCCTCGTTGAGCTTGAGCAGGCGCGCCAGCACCGCGTCGCGGAACGGCGCGGGCCAGAAGAGGCGGCCCTGATAGCGGTGATCGTCCTCGCTCTCGGCATCGAGGAAGACCGGCGCAGCCTCGGCGGCCAGATCGTCCCAGCCGTAAGCGGCGAGAACCGCCCGATCCATCGCATGGTGCAGGTCGCGCAACGTCGCGATGTCCCCTTGCGTGTCGGTCGCGCGGTGGAAGCGGTTATAGGTCGGCGTCATCCCCTGATCGCGCGCGATCATCAGCGCAGCGCGGTGGTCGTGATAGGCCTGACCCGCCGCTTCGAGGTCGGGGGCGTCGGCGTAACCGGGGGGCAGCGGGAAGGTCTCGAAACAGTCCGAGGGGGTGTAGCGGAGACGGTCTTCCAGGGTGGAGGCGAAGAAGCGCGTCCAGACCTCGTGGACGCGCGATTGCAGCGTCGCGAAGGCAGAATGGGAGTCCATTGCAAAATTGACCAGCGTCAGGGCCAAAACCTGATTGCTGGGCACAAAGGCGAAAGCGTGATGTGGCGAAACCTGAGGGCGAACGATCACGTTCTGCAGGGATGAAATCGATTGATAGAGCTGGGGTGCTTTTTCGGCGAACTGCCACCATTTGCGTCTGCGTAGCTCACGATTGTCGCGGTCACGTTCAGGTTTGACCAGTCGTTCGACAATTGTCAGCAGGTGTGGCCAATCCGCGGCCACCCGGTGAGGATAGTCGTACGCCACCAAGCCCGAACGCAGTTGCTCGACCCGCTCTCGATCCGAAAGGGAGGTCCAGCTCTTCGTGTTGTCGATCCGTCTAAGTGGCATGTCGCCGAAATCGATCGTGTACCTATTGTGAGATATGACGGGTGAGTTGTTGACCTCTTCGCCACCCAGATAAGGTCTGATGCAATCGGCATTGTCGGGATTCGCCGAAATAAGTTCTTTCATATCGTCGATCGAACTGGCTTTCCCCTTGCGGTAGTTCACATCGTCGAATGTGAACCCCATGCCCAGGAGGAACGAGCCGATAAACGCCTTCCCCGCATTCTCCTGCAATGCCGCAGGCGAACCGTCGAGGTCGCTCTCCATCAGATAGGCCGAGATGCGCCGCACCGGCCGGTCGTCGAGCACCGGGGTCACGCCCGCCGGGCCTTTCGAAACGAACACCTGCGCGACGACGACCGCCGCTTCGCCTTCCCAGCGATAACGGCTGACGGCGCGGAAGATGGTGCCGCCTTCCGCCAATATCCGCGCCAGCCCGGTTTCGCGCGTGTCGCCCTGTCGGATCGTGTTCGTCGCGATCAGACCGAACGCGCCGCCCCGCCGCAGCAACCCATAGGCGCGGCGAAAGAAGTGCGCGGCCAGGTCGGCATTGCCGTGCGCGCCGGGATGCAGCGTCTTCAGCCAGTCCGGGTACGCCGCCGCATGACCCGCCGCGATGGTGTTCTTGCCCGCGAAGGGCGGGTTGCCGACAATGGCGTCAAAACCGGGATCGGGACGGTTGAAGACATCCTCGAACTCCAACTCCCAGTGAAAGGGCGTGACGTCGATCGGCGGGCGGCGCAATTCGTCGCGACAGGCTTGCAGCCGTGCCCAGTTCGCCGGGCTGGGGGACAGCACGCATTGCTGTACCTCGGCCAGTCGCACGGTGCGTTCGCGTGCCTTGGCGCCGGTGAAATAGGACCAGAGGATGCCGTCCGCGACCAGCTGTGCCCGTTCCAGCGCCAGCGTCGCGGCGCGGTGACGCTGTTCCTGCACGGCATAGGGCGCGATCTCCGCCTCGACGCGCATCAGGCGGCGCAGCTGGGCGGCGGCGTCGATCCCTTCGCGCACGATCGCCTCGACAAAGCCCTGCTGCCCCGACACCTTGTCCCAGGTGACGGCGATGATGTTGGGATTGGGCAGCCCGACCAGGCTGTCGCCGCAGCGGAGCACCGCGTCGAGAAAGGTGAACTCATGCGCGCTCGCCAGCGTCTCCAGCCAGAGCGACAGCTTGGCCAGGTCGATGGCCAGCGGATTGCGGTCGACGCCGCGCAGGCAGTGCTGCGCCACCAGCCTTTTGGCGTGGAGCAGGTCATCCTCGTCGGCGGGGATGGTCGGGCGCTGGTCGGGCCAGCGCGTCCAGGCGGCGACCAGCCGCTCGCCAAGCTGGCGACACGCCTCCACCAGGAACGCGCCCGATCCGGCGGCGGGGTCGCAAACCTTCAGGTCGAGCACCTGGCCCGGCCCCGCATCCGGGCCGATCCGCGCGAAGGCGGGGGCCAGCGCATGGGCCACGATCGGACGGGTCAGGCTGGCCGGGGTGTAATGGCTGCCGGTGCGTCGCCGCTCGTCGGTCGGTTGCAGGATCGGGGTGCCCGCCGCCACCGGTCCACGCGGGGCGGCGCGGGCGTCCGCCACGGGCGCGAGCGCGGCGGCCAGCGCGGTGGCGTCGCCCGCCTCCCGCAGGCTCCGCGACACGGCGGCGGGCCAGGCGGCACGGCCGGTCCAGAGCTTCAGGGTGCGTTCGCGCTCCGATGGCTTGGTCGCGGCCAGCGCCTCCAGATCGACCCAGACCGGCACCCTGTTGCCCTTGCCCGCGCGCACCGCCAGCATCAGGCTGGGCGCACATTGGACGGTGAAGCCCATCACCGCCTCATAGACCGATCCGATCTGCTCGACGCTGAGCGCGCGATATGCAACCCGCTCGCCCTTCAGCATCAACAGGCTGTCCAGCACGCGCAGGATATAGCCGTCGCCGACCGGCAGCACCTGTTCGGGCGCATCGGGTGTGTCGCGACCCAGCAGGAAGGGAAAGGCCGCCTCGCGGAACAACTGGCCGCCGCGCGCCTGCATGAAGCCGGACGGGTGGCCGCGATCGACCAGCCGGAACAGCGCCAGCAACCGGCCCCAGGCACCGCGCCGCTCGTCCATCGTGTCGGGGTAGAGCGCAGCATCGTCGCGCAGCCGCAGGTGAAGCCCGCCCAGCGCATAGCCCTGTTCGTACAAGGCCGCCGCCATGCCGCCGGGCGCGGAGGGCATCAGCCCGCGATCCTCGGCATAGAGGATGAAGACCAGCCGCAGTAGCACGGTCAGCAGCCCCTTGTAGAGCTGATCCGGGTCACTGTTCGCCAGCGCCCGGATGCGCGGACCATCGGCGGCGTCCAGTCCGCGCAGCATTTCGTGCAGGCCCGCCAGCACCTGCCCGGCCAACCGGCTGGACACCTCCGCCTGCGCCGCGCGGCTTTCGGCGAGGATCGCAGGGAGCCGGTGCGAGGGTGGCCCGCTGAACAGGGCATGGGCGTCGAGCAGCAGCTTCAATCCGGCCAGCATCGGGCGGCCGGACACGTCGCCCAGGCGCGCGAGCGGCCAGCTGATATGGCCCGACGCCTCGCCGCGCGGTACGACGACCAGCCGCAGCACGGGTTCGGTGGCGGGGCCGTCCTTGCGACCCGTCTCGCATGCCCCGACGATCACCCCGGCCCCGACGCCGGTTTCGCGGAGCAGCCGCTCGAACCGCTGCTGCGCGGTCGCTTCCCAACCGGGCAGGGTGCCGCGTTTGTCGAGGATCAGCTCGGGCGTCTCGATCCGCACCAGCAACTGGATCGTGCCGTCGGGCGCGGCGATCGCGCCATGCGGCTCCAGCAGCGTATCCTGCTCGGGAAAGGCGATGCGCAAGGCATCGGGAAGGGTTTCGTCCCGCAGCACCCGATTGGCGGGCCAGCCCAGGATGGTGTGGAAGAAGGACCAGGGATCGTCGGCGAACCCCGCCACCGCGCGGGTGACGGCTTCGCCGTCCGCCGGCCCCTGCGGGCTGGGCCACAGCCCGATCCGGGCGAGGGCGGCGGGCGTGACGACCAGACCGACCGGCTGGAGATAGCCGATCCAGTCATGCCGACCGCCGGGAATGGGGCCGCTCATGCCACGGGCCAGAGATAGACGAGGCCGATCGGCTCCAGCCGCGTGGCATGGATGCGCGCTCCGGCGCGCAGCCGTTCGGGTTCGCGCACCAGTTCGTCGTCCAGCCGGGTGGCCGCGCGGTCCCAGGATCGACGGTCGGCGGCGCGCTGCCGCGCCTCCATGGGGTCGAGCAGGAGGGAGAGCTGGCCGTCATCCTGGCCGCGTTCGCGCAGGATGCGTGCGATACGCTGGCGCAGCAGCGTCTCCAGCCCCCGTGCCTCGGATTCGGCACGACGGGTCAGTTCGCCCGCGACTTTCTCGGCCCGTGCCGCCGCGCGTGCCTCCAGTACGGGGCGCAGCTCGGTCACGTCACGCATCGCATGGGCGGTCGTGTGGGCGGCGATGGCGGGTTCGGCGTCGCTGGCATGGCGCAGCGCCTCGATCAGTTCCTCCAGCACCCGCGCTTCGGCCTCGCGCCCCTCGGCCAGCGCACGAAGCTCGCCGGTGTCACGCAAGTCGGCGGCGACGCTCAGCACCTCCTCATGCAGCCGCGCGGCCTGCTCGCCATAGAGCGCCAGTCGCCCGAGCAGGACGACGCGCGGGGAGGGCGTTGCGGCGGTGCGGATGACGCAGGCGCGCTCCAGCCCCTGTCGGAAGCCCGCCGACAGGAAGCGCCCGAGCAGGCGGCGGACCAGACGGTGCTCCAGATGCAGCTGCACCACATCGCCCGCATCGCGCCCGTCGGGCAGGATGGCGGGGGCGAAGCTGATCCGGCGGACATCGGCATCGGGGCTGGCCCGCCATTCGCCGGGGCGCTCGCCGGGACGAATGGGACGCGCGCGCAATTCGTCGAGCAAAGGCTGCCAGCTGGGATCACCCGCCAGCGTCGCTTGATCCAGCGCGAAGACCGGCGTCTCGCCGACCGCTGCCGGGCGATCCCATGCCCCGCCCGCGCGGGTGAGCGCGAGGCCGACCACCGACTGCAACTCGCCCGGATCGACGCCGACACGGGCGCGCGCCGTCTCCAGCGCCTTGCTCAGGTCGGCCTGTTCGCGCTTCAGGCGGGCCAGCCGCGCCTCGGCCCCGTCGTCCAGATCGCGCACCGCCGCGCGGACGCGTTCATCGGCTTCCTCGTCGTCGATCCGCGCGGCGAGGTCGCGCGCGGCGGCGCGGTCGATGCCGCCGCCCAGCCGGTCGGCGATCCGCGCGCCCAGTACCTGCCCCGCGGAGCCGAGCTGGCGGCGGATCAGTTCGGTCTTGCGGACCAGCGCGTCGAGGACCACGTCCTCGGGTCGCTGGGCATAGACGAAATAGCGGCAGGTGACGGTCGGGCTGGGTTGCAGCTTGCGGTCGATCCGCCCGTTGCGCTGCTCCAGCCGCGAAGGGTTCCAGGGCAGGTCGACATGGATCAGGTCATGGCACTGCGCCTGAAGATTGATCCCCTCGCGCGCGGCGTCGGTGCAGATCAGGATGCGCAAGGGATCGGCGGGATCGTTGAACGCCCGCTTGATCGCCTCGCGCCGTTCGGTCGAGGTGATGCCGGTGAAGCTGTCGATCCGCCGCGCCTCGTATGCATCCTCGGGGTCGAGCAGCACCGCCAGTTGGCGCTGGAGCCAGCGGCGGGTGTCCTCATATTCGGTGAACAGAATCAGCCGCCGTTCATGCCAATTGCCTCCTGCGTCGAGCAGGTTCGTGCGCGCCCAGTCGAGAATCCACTCGACCCGCGCATCGGGCCGGGTGCGGGCGGCGTCCGCGACGGCCAGCATGGCGGCGGCGACGCGGCGTTCCTCCGCCAGCTGATCGCGCGAAGCCCCCGCCGCGCCGGTCGCGGCCTGTCGTTCCGCCTCCGCCTCGACCGCGCGGTCGAGCAGGGCCAGCGCGGCATCCTCATCCTCCGCCCGATCAGGCGCTTCGACTTCGACAGGAGCCACCTCGCGCACGGTCCCGGCGATGGCGCGATCCAGCCCGGCGATGTGGACCCGCAGGGTGCGGGCAAAGGCGGGGATGGAGGACAGCAGCCGTTGTTGCAGCCCGACCATCGCCAGCCGCGCCCGCGCCGCCTGCGCCCCCGCCAGCCCGCCGATCCGCCGCTCGCGCAACAGGCGATAGTCCGCCAGCATCGCCGCCAGCGTCAGTTCGGGGGCATCATCCGGCAGGCCATCCAGCGTGATCGGCTCGACGATCCGTTCGGGAAAGGCCTCGCCCAGCGCGCGCAGGTCGCTTTTCAGGCGACGGACCATCACCGGCTCCAGATCGGCGGGACGGACGGTGACACCCCGCGTGAAACGTTGCGGGTCGAGCAGTTCGAGCAAGGTCGCAAAGCTGTTCGGGTGGCCGTTATGCGGCGTCGCCGACAGGAACAGGCGGTGCTCGAACCGGTCCGACAGGTCGCGTAAGGATCGGGTGAACTGGCTCTCGATCGCATAGCGGCCACCGCCTGCCGGGGCGGCGTGATGCGCCTCGTCCAGAATCAGCAGCGAGCGCGCGCGAAAATCCTCCAGCACGTCGCGAAGCCCCGCGACATAGGCTTCCTCGCCCAGCAGCCGGTGCGACAGGATGAAGCGCGATCCCGCCGCCCAGGGGTTCGCACCGTACCCGCGCCGCCGCCGCAGTTCCTCCAGATGGCGGGCATCGACGATCTCGAAGCCCAGGCCGAACTTGCCCTGCAACTCGTCGCGCCACTGGCCGGTCATCGCAGGCGGCGCGATGACGACGGTATAGTCGACCCGGCGGCGCAGCAGCAGCTCGCGCAGGACCAGCCCCGCCTCGACCGTCTTGCCCAGCCCGACATCGTCGGCGATCAGCAGGTTGACGCGCGGCAGGCGCAGGGCCTTGCGCAGCGGCAGGAGCTGATAGGGATCGAGCCGTATTCCTGCACGGAACGGGGCCTGGAACAGGTCGCGCTCGGCCGCGGTCGCGGTGCGCCAGCGAACCGTGCGCAGATAGGCCGAGAAGGTCGCGGCATCGCCGCCTTGCGTGCCCAGCGAGGCCCATGCTTCCTCGTCATGCAGCCGCGCATCGACCTCTGCGCTCCACAGCACCTGTGCATCCTCGCCGCTGGCATCATCGTCGATACAGGCGAGCCGATGGCCCGACAGCGGCCCGTCCGGCTGCGCCTCGACCATCCACAGCCGTCCGCGCAGCGACACGAACTGGCCGACCCCCGGCCCGGTTGCGCGGGGCGATGACGTGGTAAAACCGGCCGTGTCGGACATAGGCTTTGTGAAATCCTCCCGCTCGTCAGGATGCGGGGCGGGGCACACATCGCCAATGACAGCAGGCCCCGAAACGGATGCACTATTCACGGGGGCAAGGATTGCGTCGGATCTTCCGGTCGCTAGTCTTCCGCGCGGGCGTGCGGCGCGTCGGGGAGAAGGCGATGAACGGTGCGGAGACTAGGGCGAAACTGGTCCGTCATGACGACGGCACGCTGGCCGCCATATTGCCGCTGCTCGATCACTGCCTCGACGTTGGCGCAGCTTTGGATGCAATTCTGCCCGTCTGGCGGCCAAGTCTGGAAGAAGCGGCGGGGCGACCGTTGACGGCGCAGGACGTCGCCCGGCTGATCGTGCTGGCGGCGCTGCACGATATGGGCAAGGCCAATCGCGGTTTTCAGGCGCGGATCGATCCCGCGGTCAGGCAGGTGGTCGGTCATACCGGCCCGGTCGCCGCCGTGTTGCGCCATTCGACATTGCGGCAGGGTCCGGCCGCCAGGGCGCTGATGGAGATCATTCTGGGCTGGGGCGCGGAGCAGCATCTCGCCGCCGTCATGGCGCATCACGGCAGGCCGCTCGCCGAATTCCGCCGGGATGCGAGCAAGAATACCGATTGCTGGACTCGGCATGTCGGCCACTGGCAACCGCAGGGGAAGGATGACCCCGCCATGGCGGTCGTCCGCCTGATCGACGCCCTGCGCGCCCGCTGGCCGCTCGCCTGGGAAGCGGGTGCGAAACTGCCCGATGCACCGTGTTTCGTGGCGTTGTTCGCCGGGCTGGTGACGCTGGCCGACTGGTTGGGTTCGGATACGAAGCGCTTCCCCGTCGCGGGGCCGCATGGTGCAGACCGCGATGCATGGCGCGACGTACAGGCGCCAGAGGCGGCGGCGGCACGCGGCTTTACGCCGCTCGACACGCCGTCCGCCGGGTTCGAGGCGCTGTTCGGCAACACGCCCTATGCTTTCCAGACGGAGGCGGCCGCCGCCGATCTGGGGCCGGTCGCGCTGATCGAGGCGGAGACCGGATCGGGCAAGACCGAGGCGGCGCTATGGCGCTGGGTCGAGATGCGGCGGCGCGGCGAGGTCGATGGCCTGTTCTTCGCGCTGCCGACACGCTCGGCGGCGGTGCAGCTTCATGCGCGGGTCAACATGGCGATCAAGACCCTCTGGGGCGAGGGGGCACCGCCCGCCGTGCTGGCGGTGCCCGGTTATCTGCAGGCAGGCGATGCGCAGGGACAGGCGCTGCCCGGCTATGAGGTCCGCTGGGACGGCGGTGAGCCGGGCGGCGAGGAGGACGCACGCTGGGCGGCGGAGCGGGCCAATCGCTTCCTCGCGGCGCGGGTGGCGGTCGGAACGATCGATCAGGCACTGCTCGCCGCGTTGCCGGTCAAGCACGCGCTGTTCCGCGCATCGGCCCTGGCGCGCAGCCTGCTGGTCGTGGACGAGGTTCATGCTTCGGACGCCTATATGACCGGGCTGCTCGAACGGTTGCTGGACCAGCATGTCGCGGTCGGCGGCCGTGCGCTGCTGCTGTCGGCGACGCTGGGCGCGGCGGCGCGGGCGCGATTGCTGAAGACGCCGGTCGCCTCGCTCGCCGAGGCGGAGGCTCTGCCCTATCCCGCGCTGTCGGGCATCGGATCATCGCCACGCTCGGCGATGGCGTCGGGCGCGGTGCAGAAGCATGTCCGTATCGAGACGGCGGGGCTGATCGCCGATCCCGATGCGATCGCCCGGTGCGCGGTGGCGGCGGCGCAGGGCGGGGCGGCGGTGCTGGTGGTGCGCAACAGCGTGGCCGGGGCGGTCGCCGTGGCGCAGGCGGTGGCCGCGCTCGCCCCCGATCTCGCCTTTCGGGTGGAGGGCGTGGCGACACTGCATCATGGCCGCTTCGCCGCGACCGACCGGCGATTGCTCGACAGGGCGGTCGAGGATGCGTTCGGCAAGCGGCGCAGCGCCGGCGGCCGGATATTGGTCGGCACCCAGACGCTGGAACAGTCGCTGGATATCGATGCGGATTTCCTCATCACCGATCTGGCGCCGATGGACGTGCTGCTCCAGCGGATCGGGCGGCTGCATCGCCATGCCCGTGACGACAGGGGGGCGTTCGGGCAGACGCGCGTGCTGGTCCTGCGACCCGAGGAGCGCGACCTGACCCCGTGGCTGGATGCGAGGCGGCGCGAGCGGCACGGGTTGGGCAATGTCTATCCGAACCTGCTGCATCTGGAGGCGACGCTGCGTCTGCTGGAAGAACGTCCCGACATCGCCATTCCTCGCGACAACCGCCTGCTGGTCGAACGCGCGCTGCACCCGCACGCGCTGGCGGTGATTCAGCAAGAGGGCGGGGCGGCGTGGATCAACCACGGCAACACGCTGGCGGGCGGTGTCGTCGCGGACGGCAATCGCGCCAGCGCCGTGGCGCTGGACCTGTCGCGGCGTTTTGACGAGTTGGTCTTTCCCGATGACATGACGGACGTCACCACCCGGCTGGGCGCGCGTGACCTGCTGCTCGATCTGGACGCGCCCTTGTCCGGGCCGTTCGGAACCGAGATTACGCGGATCGCCCTGCCCGGCTGGATGATCGGGAAGGCATCCCCCGGCGCGCCGGTCGAGCGGCTGGATGACCACCGCTTCCGCTTTGCCGGGCGGGACTATCTCTACGACCAATGGGGCCTGCGCCCGGAAGCCTAGACGGCAGGCGCATTCGAAAGGTCGTCGCGCCAATCGGCGGCACCGTCGATATCGTCATGCGCAAGCCGCCGGACCGGAAGCCCGGCACGCTGACCGCGACCGCCGGTTACGACTATAAGTACCGCTCGAACCGGGGCAATTTCCGCGGCTCGGCGCGGTATAGCTGGCATAATGACGGCGACACCTTCGCGGTGCCGGGCTCGGTCAATTGCGACCAAGGAGAATCTCGCTCGCGCCGGTGTCGCCGTGTACGGTTACCTGACCGGCAGCCGGTTCACCACGACCGATGGCGCCGGGCAGACTGTCCCGCAGAACCGCAATGCGACGATCGACGATCTGAAGACCGCCCGCCCGCTCACGTTCCTGGCGCATGGATATTTCCAGCAGATGCGCCAGCGGCTGGGCTTCACCGGCACGATGCAGTCCCGAGCCGAGCGACAATTTCACGCTGACCGCCAACGCCATCGTGATCCGCGGCAATTACGACAATTTCAGCGATTCCGAATGTAGCTATGACGTGCGCGGATCGCAGCGGACCGCCGCGACGATCGGCAACGGCCTGATCACCTGGGCGACCTTTGCCGCGACCAATTTCGGCCCGTCGGCGGAATGGTATTTCGCCCCCGCCAGCTATCTGTCGTGCAACGCCTGCAATATCGTGCCCTATTCGAGTCCGGTCCGTCCCAGGCGCGGCTGAGCCACCATTACCACTCGGAATATTTCGATGACTTCGGGCGTCTCCAGTCGTCGAACTTCACCGATTCCCATCGGCAGCTCGACTTCTCGGCCTCACACAACATGAACGACCATTTCCGCGTGACGGCCCATGCATCGAACCTGCCGGACGAGACCTATGACCAGTATGGCAGCATGCCATCGGCCCGGGCAGCGATGCCGGGGCCTTTTGTCTTTGCGGTCCCGGTCCGTCGCGCCATAAGACCAAAGTGAAACCACGGAGCCGAGCGTGACCCGCAAACCGTCCTTTCCGATCCCCATGCCCCGGATCGCGGCATGATCGCCGTCATGGCCGCACTGGCGGCATCCTGTGCGACGGCCGGGGCAGGGGGGGAGGTCGCGGCGGACCTGTTGAACCGCCGGATTTCCGAGCGGGTCGCATGGTGCGGCGACGTCCGGGTGCTGATCGCGCCGCGAGGGGCGGTGGCGGCCGCGCTTCCCATTGCGCTGCGGAGCCGGTGGCGGGCGCCCGCGAAGCTCGGCCGCAAGGCCTTTGCGATCCGGCGGACAGGGCCGGTGACGGTCGTGACCGCCGAAGACACGAGGGGGCTGGTCTATGGCGCCGGCTGGGTGCTGCGCCATCTCGACATTGCGGGTGGGACCGCGCGGCTGACGGTGAGGGGGCCGATTGACGAGCGGCCTGCTCATGCCACGCGGCTGACCCAGATCGGCTATCGCCCCAAGAACAACAGCTATGATGCCTGGACACTGCCGATGTTTCAGCGGCGGATCGAGGATTTTGCGCTCTGGGGGGCCAGCGGTGTGCAGATCATCGCGCCGGTGTCCGACGATGATGCGACCGGGCCGCTCTTCCCCGCCCCGCCGCGCGAGACGCTGGCGGGAATTTCCGCGATCACCCACCGGCTGGGACTGGACGTCGCGCTCTATTATCCTGAGCTGGGCGATTACGAAAAGCCCGGCGCAGTGGCCGCGGAGGTCGCGGCATTCCGGCGGACATTGGCCGATCTGCCTTATGTCGACGCACTCTATGTGCCCGGCGGCGATCCGGGGCATACGCCGCCCGCGCGGCTGTTTCCGCTTGTGGCGCAACAGGCGGCATTGCTGCGGGCTCGCCATCCCAGGGCGCCCGTCTATATCTCGTCGCAAGGGTTCGACGCGGCGGGATTCACGGCATTCTACCATGAACTGGACAAACAACCCGACTGGCTGACCGGCGTCTTCGTCGGTCCGCAGACCCGCGATCCGCTGTCGGTCGAGCGGGCACGGATACCGGCACGCTATCCGCTGATCCTCTATCCCGACATCGCGCACACCATGCATGCGCAGTTTCCGGTGCCGCGCTGGTGGCCCGAATTCGCGCTGACCGAGGGGCGAGAGCCGATCAATCCGCGTCCCGACGCCTATGCCCATATCTTTGCCCGCTTCGCACCCCTGACCGCCGGTTTCATTACCTATTCCGAGGGGGTGAACGACGACTTCAACCAGTTCCTCTGGTTCCGTCTGGGTTGGGATCCGAAGACCGACACCCGCGCCTTTGCCAAAGACTATGCGCGGGTCTTCATCGGCGATGACCGGGCGGCGGCGCTTCCGGCGGCGCTGGAGGCGAATTGGGTCGGCGACCCTGCCACCAACCCCGCGATCGACGCCACGCTGCGCCTCGCCGATCAGGTCCGGCCCGCCGCGTTCGCCGACTGGCGTATCGACGCGCTGCGCTATCGTGCGGTGTATGACGCGCTGGTCCGCCGTCGCACCATCGCGGCCCGTGCGCGACGAGCGGCGGCCCTGGCCGCGCCCGATCCCGAACGCGCGCGCGCCGTCCTGGCGACCGATGACGGGCCGGAGGTCGCCGCGTTGCGCGATCGGCTGGACGCGCTGGCCGAACGGCTGTGGCAGGCGGTGCGGCTGCAACTCAGCGTCAAGCGCTACGGCGCGTCGAATATCGAGCGGGGCGCCAATCTCGACCGCGCCGATGTCGACCTGACCGGCCGCGCCTGGATCGAGGCGCGGATGGGCAGAGGCTGGCCGATCCCCGACCGCAGCCGCCGGGCGGAGGGCGCGCTGTATGACGATCTGGGCCGCCCGGATGCCGAGCCGCATCTGGTGCGCGGGGCCGGTTTCGAAGCCGATCCGCAATTCTTCACCACCGCCATCGACGGCATCGCCGACCGGACCCCGGCGGACGGCTGGTGGCCGGGCGAGCTAGACTATGCCGAGACGCTCTATGACAGCCCGCTGCGGCTGCATTATCAAGGGCTCGACCCGCGTCGGGGCTACAGCCTGACGATCACCTATGCGGGCGAGGACTATACCTTGCCGATGCGGCTGGTCGCGAACGGCAGCATCCTATTGCAGGAGCATTTCATCCGCACCGCCAACCCCAGCCAGGTCACGGTCGCCATCCCGCGCGAGGCGACGGCCGGCGGCACGCTGGACCTGGCCTGGACCCGGCCGCCGGGCATGGGCGGCAGCGGGCGCGGCAAGCAGGTGGCGGAGACCTGGCTGATCCCCGACGGACGTTAGCGCGTCACCTGCCGGACGAAGGCGGCGACATCGGCCACCACCGGCGCGCGGCCGCGAAAGGGGCGGGCGACCGACAGGATCATGCCGATATGGCCGAGTTTGGGATAGGCGCGCAGCGTCACCGGCACGCCACCTGCCCGCAGCCCGGCGGCCAGCGCCTCGCTGTTGCGCGGCTGGACCGTCGTGTCCTCGCCGCCGACCAGCAGCAGCGCGGGGGGATCACCCGCCCCGGCCCAGCGAACCGGCTGGGTCTCCTCGGGGTGCGGCCAGCCGCCGAAGGCCGCCCGGCTGACATCCATGTCGAAGGGCGCGAAATCATAGGGACCGGCCAGCCCGACCAGCCCGCGCACCGCCTGTCGGTCACGGCCCAGCCAACGATCGTCGACCGCCAGCATCGCGGCGATATAGGCCCCCGCCGAATGCCCCATCAGCACCAGCCTGGCGGGATCGCCACCGAATTCGGCGATATGCCCCTTCGTCCAGCGCACCGCCGCGGCACCGTCCTCGACAAAGGCCGGATAACGGATGGCGGGGACCAGCCGGTAATCCGGGATCACCACGACAAAGCCCTGCGCCGCCAGCGCCCGCCCGACAAAGGCATAGCCGCTCCGTGTCCCGCTGTTCCAGCTGCCGCCATAGAAAAAGACGACCACCGGCCGTTCGCCCGCTCCGGCGGTGCGCGGGGCATAGATGTCGAGCCGCTGACGAGGATCGGAACCATAGGACAGCGCCTCGGCCACGCGCCTGCCGCCGCCATCCTTGGGCACCAGGGTGTCGAAGGTCGCCAGCGGCGAACAGGCCGTGATGAGCAGCGACAGCGAGGCGGGGAGCGTACGGGCGATCCGGTGTAACAACGTCATGCCCCTTCCATGCCCAAAGCCTGTGCCCGCCACCAGAGCGCGCACGGTCCGATATGACAAAAGCGATGCCCGGCTCCGCGATCCGGCCGATCCTGCGACTGTCCAGAAAAAAGTCATGTCACTTCAAGGGCCTGAAATACGGAGATTGACGAAAGCGTAAAAAGGCGGTCAGGGCGCAGGCGGGGAAAGCGGCGGGAGCGGGGGCGCTCTGTGGGATTGGCCGTCTTGTTTCCGTCACATTATTGCGGTTGGGGACGGGTCGGCATGAAGGCCGCGAAGCGGGTTTGGGACGTCAGGGCGTGGGGCCTTTTTGGGCTGCTGCTCCTGGCCGCGATGACGCCGGGTACGGTCTCCGCCAGGGCGGTCGATCTGTATCCGACCGTGTGCAGCGCCGCGCTGCCGGATAGCGCCACCGATGCCGGGATCGTCGAGGCATCCTATCGTTGCGGCGCACAGGCACCGACGCGGGGCGCGGACTGGCTGTGGTTGCGGCTGGATACGTCCCGATTGGGCAGCTTGCCCCCCGGCTGGGATTTGTTGATCGACCAGACGCGGTTCGACCGGATCGCCTTGATGGTCGTCACGCGCGACGATATCGTTCGGCGTTCGCGGTCCTATGCCGATTTGCGGGACCATTGGACACCCGGCGGGCTGCTGAAATTCGTGGTTCCGACGCCGGGCCGCGACGTTCGGGGGCTGTATATTGGTTTCCGGCGGATCGACGACCTGTCGCTGATGCGCAAGGTCGTGGCCCGACCGGGCAGTGTCATGAACGGCGCGGATGTCGGCTGGCTGGTGTTGAGCGGCCTTTTTGCGGGCACGCTGCTGTCGGCCTTTCTCTACAATCTGGTGATCCATGCCGGGCGGCGTCCGGCCTTTCAGCGCTGGTATCTGCTCTGGGTGGCGGTCGCGCTGGTCTATGGCGTGATCTGGACCAACACGGCGGCGCTGGTCGTGCCATGGCTGGTCGGGCCGATCGCGGTGCGCATCTCGTTCGTGCTGGTCGGCCTGATGGTGGCGGCGGGCAACATGTTCTTCTTCTCGGTCATCGAAGAAGGGGTGATGCCGCGTGGCCTGATCCGGGCGGGACGCTGGGTGGCGATCGGGGGAGCATCGCTGGGCGTGCTGGCGGCTGCCGATACATGGCTCCCGCCGGTCCTGACCGACCGACTGCTCAATTATACCATTGCCGCGACCTCGGTGCTGATCGCGACGTCCTGCGCGGTGGCCGCGCGGCGGGGCAGCCGCGTCATCTGGTTCTACATGATCGGGTGGAGCCCGGTGATCATCCTGTTCACCCTGCGACTGGCGCGCAACCTGGGCCTGGTGCGGCAGAATGACGCGGTGGACATGGCGACCTTCCTGGCGCTGGCGTTCGAGGCGCTGGTCCTCTCGCTCGCGATCGCCGACCGTTTCCGCCGCATCCGCCTCGAACTCGACGAGGCGCGGCAACGTCGCGAGATCGACATGGCCGAGACCAAGACGCTGCGGCTGGCCGCGCACACCGACTTCCTGACCGGCCTGGGCAACCGCGCCGCCTTTCAACAGCAGGCCAATACCCTGATAAAGGCGTCCATTCCGTTCAGCCTGTTCCTGATCGACGTCGATTATCTGAAGGACGTCAACGACCGGGAGGGCCATGCCAGCGGCGACATGCTGCTCTGTCATGTCGGCACCGCGCTGGGCGGGGTCGTCCGCTCAATGGTCGATGTGCAGGTGTCGCGGATCGGCGGCGACGAGTTCGCGATCCTGTGCCCCGGCTCGTTGCAGGACGAGGTCGCCCTGGCCGAACGCATCGCCGGCATCCAGGGGGAGCCATGGCATGGCCGCGATCGCAGCCGGACCATGTCGCTCAGCATCGGGTCGGCCCGCTATCCGGACGATGCGCAGGCGCTCGACCTACTGTATCACAATGCGGATCTGGCGCTCTACACCGCCAAGCGGCTGGGACGCGCGCGCTATGTCCGCTACGATCCGCTGCACAGCAGCCTGCGCGAGTTGCAGGTCGCCTTTGCCGGGGAGGCCGAGCAGGCGCTGGATCAGGGCGAGTTCATCCTCTACCTGCAACCCATCGTCTCGCTGGAGACCGAAACCGTGTGCGGGCACGAAGCGCTGCTCCGCTGGGACCATCCGGTCCATGGGCTGATGACCCCGGACCGTTTCGCCGATGTGCTGGTCGCCGAGCGGATCGGCCTGCGCATCCAAGACCATGTCCTCGAACTGGCATTGACCGCACTGCGTGATCGCGGCGAGGCGCTGGGCGTGGTGTGCGTCAACTTCACCGCGGCGCAGCTGGCCGGGCCGCGTTCGGCGCGCACCGTGCTCGAACGGCTGGCGCATCACGGTGTCGATCCGTCGCGGCTGTGTGTCGAGGTGACGGAGGGCGTGATGCTCGACCGCGGTGCCGACAGCATCCTGTCCAGCCTGCGCCTATTGCACGATGCGGGGGTGTGCATCGCCCTGGACGATTTCGGCACCGGCTATGCCTCGCTCGTCCATCTGCGCGACCTGCCGGTGGACCGGATCAAGATCGACCAGTCCTTCGTCGCCGGGCTCGACGAAACCGATGGCGGCACCTTCCCGATCGTCAGTGCGATCGTCGGCCTGGGGATCGGCCTGGGCAAGGTCGTGATCGCCGAAGGGATCGAAACCGAATGGCAGGCCGAGCGACTGCGCCAGCTCGGTTGTCGGCTGGGGCAGGGCTATCTCTACGGCCACCCCGTCGCGCTCGCGCCGATCACCGATGGGGAGCGGGGCGTTCCGGCTGCTGGCGTTAGGGCATGATGCCATCAGCTTGATCCACCCCTCCCCTGAACGGGAGGGGCCAGGCTCGGTTCGATCCCATGTCATCATGCTCTGGTTGTTTCCAGAGTCGGTTATTCGCCGCTGCTGCTGACCGACATGCCCCTGTTGCGCCCCCCGCAGGGGGAGGAATGAATGTCCTACGGCTCCAGCCCCAGCGCCGTGCGGTCGGCGGTGGCGGCGGCCAGTTCGGCGCGGGCGGCCGCGATCCGGGCCTGGGCGTCGATCAGGCGGACGCGGGCGTCGTTCGCGGTTTCCTCGCGCTGGTTGACCAGGAAGAAGTCGCTCGACCCCAGCTCGAACCGACGCCGCTCGGCCGCTGCGAGCCGTTCGGCCAGCTGGCGTTCCTGCTCGGCGATGATGGCCAGCTTTTCGGCGGCATCGACGCCGATGGTGATCCCCTCGACCTCCACCGCGATCTGGTCGCGCAGAAAGCGGCTGCGCGCCGACAGCGCATCCATCTCGGCCTGCGCCTCGACCATGCGGCCCTTCGCCGCGCGGTTCTGGAGCGGCATCGAGAAGCGAAAGCCGACCGCCGCCTCCAGCGGCGTACGACTGGGGCCGCCGAGGCCGACCGGGCCGACATCCTTGCCCATCTCGCCGCGCAGGTCGAACCGGGGACGCAGGTCGTTCTGCGCCAGCGCCAGACGCGCCGATCCCTGGTCGATCCTTGCCAGCAGAACCTGCAGGTCGGGGCGGCGCTGTTCGAAATTCCGGCGCGCCGCCACCGCGACGCCGGACAGCGCCTCGGCCCCACCCGGCAGGCGTTCCGGCCCGACCTGTACCGGATCGCCCTCGGCATCGCGAAAATAGAGCGACAGGGCATTGGCCGCCGCCAGGAAATCTCCCTCGGCCCGCACCACCAGCGCCCGGCGGCGGACGACATTCTGGTCATTCTCGGCCAGCAGGATATCGGGCCGCGCGCCCAGCTCCACCTGACGGGCCAGTCCGCCGCGCCGATTGAGCGACAGGTCGAGCAGGTCGCGATACGCCCGCAGGCGCAGGCCCGCCGCAACCCAGTTCTGATAGGCGTCGACCGCGCGTCGCTGCACGCCGATCGCTACGGCTTCACGCTCGAACCTGGCGATGTCGATATCGCCCGAGGCCAGCGTGCGCTTCGTGCGGCGCTCGTCGACCAGCCGGTCGCGCAACAGCGAATAGAGCGCGCCGACCTTCACCTCGCCCAGGCGGTTGGTGTAATTCTGGTCCTCATAGACCGGGAAACTGCCCCGGCTGACCCGGTAGCCGCCATAGACATAGCCGCCATTGTTGCTCAGCGGGCGGTTGGCGCTCGCGGCGGCGACGGTGCCGTCATAATAGCCGAGTGTGCGCGAGCGACCTTCCGCTTCGAACACCGTGTCGAAGGCACCATCGGCGGTGATCGCCTTGCCCTCCGCCGATCGGATCCTGGCCAGGGCCTCGATGATCTGCGGTGCGGCGCGGGCGGAGGAGCGCAGCACCTCGTCCAGGGTCAGCGGCCCGGACTTGGGCATGGGCGCAGGACGCGGGTTGGCCTCGATCCGCTGCGCTGTGACGGGGGCGGACAGGGCCGGGACGGCGAGCGCGGAGATCAGCAGCAGCGAGCGCATCATTTCGGCTTGCCCGCCTTGGCCGCGATCTTCTTGTCATCGTCCTTCGCGCCCTTGTCGTCCTGCTTGTCATTCACCGTCTGGCCGAATTCCAGCGGGAAGTCGTTGAGCTGACGCCACAGTTCATAGCCGACCGTCACCGTCTCGCCCTGGACCCAGCCCTGCACCTTGCCGCCCAGCCGGACGAAGCGGCGCTCGGGCCAGGCGGGCTTGCCCGGCGCAGGCTCGACCAGGATGCGGAACAGCCCCTGCGCATTGGCATTGGGATCGATCGTGCGGACGCGACCGTCGAAAAAGCCATAGGCGATCGAGGGCCAGCCGCTGAACTGGATCGCGGGCCAGCCCTCGAACTCCAGACGCACCGGGCGACCGGGGCGCAGCAGCGGCACGTCGCGGCCGTCGATCAGCAATTCGACCGCGCGCTGCACCTCTTCCGGCGCGACCACCGCCAGCGCCGTGCCCGCCGAGACATAGGCACCGCCCGCCGCCGCGTTCAGATTCTGGATACGACCGGCGCGCGGGGCGCGGACCAGCTGCGCCGACTGGCGGTTCAGCTGCACGTCGATCCGGTTCAGCTTGGCCCGCGACTCCGCCAGCTTGGCGCCGGAGTCGGCGACCTTGATCTGCGCCTGTTCGTAATCGCGGCGCGAGGCCAGCCCCTCCGAATAGAGCTGGCGGGTGCGGTTGACGTCGATCTGGGCGACCGCCTGAGACTGGCGGACCGAGGCGATCTCAGCCTCCACCTGCGCGCGTTCGGCGGCAAGGCGGGAGAGCAGATTGGGATCGAGGTCGATGATCCGCGCGATCGGGTCGCCCTGCTTCACATGCTGGCCGTCATGGACATACCAGCGCTCGACCCGGCCGGGCACCAGCGCGGTCACGTCCTGCGCCCGGTCGGTGGGGTCGAGCGAGACGACCTGGCCGCGCCCCTGCGCGGTCTGCAGCCACGGCACGAAGAACAGGATGAAGATGACCGCCGCGATCCCGACCGTCAGGATCCAGGCGATGGCGACCGTGACCCGTGGCGGACGCAGCGACGAGAGGGTGCGGAAATGCGCGAGCTGATCAGGCGACATCGGCGTCCTCCCGGCGATAGGCGTTCTGAAGGTCGGCGAGCTGGTCGAAGCGGCGCTGTTCGGTCAGACCGAGATAGAGATAGCCGTCCAGTTGCATGTCCTCGGGGCGGCCGGTGCATAGCAGCACGGTCGTGCCATGCTCCCGCAACAGGCGCAGCGCGGCGCGAAGCCGTTCGGGCGGCAACAGGTCGTAGAGCTGGCCGAGCAGCAGCAGCTTGGGGCCGACCAGCAGCGCATTGGCGAGCTTGAGCGCCATCGTCTCGCCGACGCTCAGCGGATAGCCGGTCGAACCCAGCGGCGTGTCCAGCCCCTGTGGGAGGCTGGCCAGACGACGTTCCAGCCCGACCAGCGCCAGCGCCTCCATCGCCTTTTCGGCCAGCTCGCCCGAGGCGAGGCGCAGATATTCGCGGATCGTGACCTCGACGATGGTCGAGCGGTCGAGCACCGTCACGTCGGAGCGCAGGCGGTACATGTCGAACGAGCCCAGATCGGCATTGCCGATCCGCACCAGGCCGCGATCGGGCAGCGCGTGGCGCTTCAGCAGCATCGCCAGCAGACGCTCGGCCCCCGGCTCGGTCACGGTGACGAGCTGCTCCCCGGCCGCCAGCGTCAGGTTGTAGCGTGCGTCGTTGAACGCGACGTCGGTCAGCTTGACCGATCCGTCGCGCGGGCCGTTATCGCCGCGCACGGTCGGCTCCTGCGGGATGGCGAACAGCAGCGACAGCTCCTCGGAACTGGCGACCAGGTCGTAGAAGGTGTCGAGATACCAGCCGAATTGCGAGATGCCGTAGAAGACGCCCGACAGGATCAGCTCGGCCGCGACCAGCTGGCCCAGCGACAGCTGCCCGCGCAGGATCAGCATGCCGCCCAGCAGCAGCAATCCGGCGCTGGCAAAGGCGTAGATCAGCAGGAAGGCGATGGTCTGCGCGAACTGATAGCGGAAATAGCGGCGATGCGTGTCGACATAATTGGCGGTCATCGCCTCCGACCGGTTCATCGCGAAGTCGAGATGGCGCAGCGACTTGTAGAAGCCGTTCGACCCGCCGACGCTCTCCAGCCAGCGGGCGGCATTGTGCTTGGCATGGCTGAGTGCCACCGCCCCGCTGATCGCGCCGCGCCGCCACAGCATCCACACCAGCAGAAGGGCCGCGACCAGCACCACGTTGAAGGCCAGGAAGACCGGGTGGTAGAAGCTGGTGATGGTCAGACCGATCGCCGCCTGGAGCATGATGGTGAAGGCGCCGATGACCAGGCTGGGCACCGATTTCTGGACGACCACCAGGTCGAAATAGCGGTTGAACAGGTCGCCGCGATTGCCATCGGCGAAGAACGGGTCCTGCGCATGGACCGCCCGGACCGTCACTTCGGCGACGACGCGCGAGAAGAGGCGACGCTCGAACGCCGCCATGATCCACACCCTGAGCGCGCTGAGCCCGGCGACCATCAGCAACAGCATCAGCAGCACGCCCGACAGCGCCCAGAGCGGGGCGGGCATGGCGGTATTGGCGACGCTGTTGATCAGCAACTGGACCGAGATGGGCGTCGCCAGCGCCAGCAGGCTGATCGCGATGGTGTAGACGATGCCAAGACGGACATAGGCCGAATCAGGCCCTATGATTTGCGACAGCCAGCCCACCGCATCCCGAAAACCCAATCGCTGTCCCGCCAAAACGCGCCCCTTTTTCCGTATCCTGGCCGAGCCGGAGCGGGCAGCCGACGGCCACCGTCACTCCGCAGCACTCTCATGTTCCCCTCCATGAAAGGTACGCTTCGGCTTGATCCTAGTGAAATTGGTGTAACGACATATCATGGCGGTGGCCAATCGGAATTGCCGTGCCCAGGGTATAGAAAGCCGCTATAGGATCCTATGCTTACCCTGCGTCAGCTCGAATATCTCGTCACGATCGCGGACACGGGGTCCTTCGCGCTGGCGGCGCGGGTCGCCAATGTCTCGCAGCCGACGCTCAGCCAGCAGGTCCGCACGCTGGAGGAGCGGCTGGGCGCCAGACTGCTGGAGCGCAGTGCGACGGGCGCGATCCTGACGCCGATAGGGCGTAGTATCGTGGCGACGGCGCGACGCATGTTGAGCGACGCCAGCGATATCGTGGCGCTGGCGGCGGGTTCGTCCGACAGCCTGACCGGCACGCTGAAGCTGGGGACGACGCCGACGCTGGGGCCGTATCTCCTTTCGCCGATCATCGCCGAACTGCACCGTATGGCCCCGCGCCTGCGCCTGCATGTGCGCGAGGGGATACCCGACGAACAGATACGCGAGCTGTCGCGCGGCGATATCGACGTGCTGCTCGGCCCGCTGCCCATGACGGGCGACGACCTGACCGTCGAGCCGCTGTTCCGCGAGCCGCTGCATCTGGTCGCGGCGCTCGACCACCCCATCGATGCCGCCATCGAAGCGGATCGCGACATGCTCACCGGTAGTTCGCTGCTGACTCTGGACCCGCGTCATCATCTGGCGCGCCAGGCGGCCGAGGTCGCGGACCATTATGGCATGACCATCGCGCCGGACTATTACGGGACCAGCCTGGAAAGCCTGCACCAGATGGTCGCCAGCGGGCTGGGCCTGACGCTGTTGCCCAGCCTGTATCTTCGATCGGAAGTGGGCGGGGCGGCGGGATTGAAGATCCTGCCCGTCCAGGGCTGGCGCACCCATCGGTCGATCGCCATCGCCTGGCGCCGCCAGTCGCCGATGAGCGCGGCGTTCAAGCTGATCGCCGATCATGTGCAGGGATGTGCGCGGACGTTGCTGGCGGGGTGAGGGGGGCGATCGCGAATTCGCATCGACGGCCCCTCTCCCCTCCGCGAGGGGCGAGGCGGAGAAGGGCATAAGTGCGTGTCGATCGGCCCGGTATTACCCTGCGACTGGGGCTTTCCGAGAACAATTCTCCTGAGGAAGGCATTGCAGTCATTCGCCTTCCCCATTCCCGCACGCCACCCCGGCGGAGGCCGGGGTCCAGTCGCGGGACGACTTGCGTCATCTGCGAGCGCTGACCCAACTGGATCCCGGCCTCCGCCGGGATGGTGCGCGCGCGTGGTGCAGGCGCTTGCCCCTTAGGCGGCGCGGCCGAAATCGGCGTCTTCACCGTCCGGGCCGCCGGTCGACATGTCCAGCGCGAAGCCGCGGATGCGCGCCTGCTGGTCGGCGACCATGTTGGTCCGCGCGGCGGGCTTGGTCTTTTTGGCGGGCGCAGGGTTCCGCGCCGGGGCGGGCGTCCGGCCTGCGCGGTGCATGTCGCTGTCGATGCGGAAGAAGGCGATATTTTCCTCCAGTTCCTCGGCCTGGCTGGCGAGTTCCTCGGAGGTCGCGGAAATCTGCTCGGAGGCGGCGGCGTTCTGCTGCGTGACCTGATCGAGCTGCTGGATCGCGGCGTTGATCTGGGTGGCGCCGATATCCTGTTCGCGGCACGCGGCGCTGATCTCGGCGACCAGTTCGGCGGTGCGGCGGATGTCGGGGACGAGCGAACCAAGCATCTCCCCGGCCTGTTGCGCCGCCGCCACCGTGTCGGAGGACATGCCGCTGATCTCACCCGCTGCAATCTGGCTCCGTTCGGCCAGCTTGCGCACCTCGGCGGCCACGACCGCAAAGCCGCGACCATGTTCGCCAGCCCGCGCCGCCTCGACCGCGGCGTTCAGCGCGAGCAGATCGGTCTGGCGGGCGATTTCCTGCACGATGGTGATCTTCTCGGCGATGGTGCGCATCGCGCCGACGGCCTTCTGCACCGCCGCGCCGCTGATCTCGGCATCCTGCGAGGACTGGCGGGCGATTTTTTCGGTCTGACTGGCATTGTCGGCATTCTGTTTGATGTTCGCCGCCATCTGCTCCATCGAGGCGGAGGCTTCCTCAGCAGCGGCCGCCTGTTCGGTCGCACCCTGCGACATCTGCTCCGATGACGAGGACAGTTGCTGGCTACCCGCGGCGACATTCTTGGCGGCCAGCGTGGCGTCGCCGACGACACCGCGCAGCCGCTCGATCATCATGACCAGCGCCTGGCCCAGCGAGTCCCGGTCCGACAGCGGCCGGTGGCTGACGGTCAGGTCACCGCCCGCGATCGTCTCCGCCAGTTCCGCCGACTTGCGCAGGTTGGTGGTCATGCGGATCAGGGCATGACCCAGAAGGTCCTTGTCCGACAGCGCTTGGTGATCGATGCTCAGGTCGCCCTCGGCAATGGTGTCGGCCAGCCGCGCGCTCCGGCGCAGATTGGCGGTCATGTGATTCACCGTATCGACCAGATCCTTGATCTCGTCATTGGTGGCGACCGTCACCTCCTGTTCGATATCGCCGATCGCCACCGCCTGGATCGCGATCGAGATCTTCTTCAGGCCCTGCGACACGATCCGTGCGATCCAGACCGCACCGACCAGCGCGATCAGCAGGGCCAGGCCCGAGATGACAAGCAGCGTGTTGCGCGCGCTGCTGTAGATGGCGTCGGCATTCTGCCGGGCGGTATCCATGTCTGCCTTGGCATTCTGGACGAGTTGCAGCGTCCCTTCGCTGATCTTGCTCGCCAATTCGCGCGATTTCGTCATGGACAGCGCACCGGCTTCCTCATTGTGATTGGCAAGGCCGAGGCGGCGGACCGTGTCATTGACGGGCGACCAGGCGGCATAGTCATTGCTGATTTTGGCCCAGATCGGTCGGCCCGCCGGCGTGGCGGTCGCCAGGCCCGCTTCGATCAGCGACGTTATGTCCGAGCGAGCCCGCATCAGGTCGCCGTCGAACATCCGCATCTGTTGATCCTCGGAGGAAAGCGCGAGATTCTTTTCCATGCGGACCGCGTAGCTGATGCGCTCGTTCAGCGTTTCCGCCCGGTCCAGCCGAGCCGCCGGACCAGTGATGATCGCGGTGGTGACGCTGTTCATTTCGTTCAGTTTCGAGGCGGCAAGGGCCGCCATGCCCAGCAACAAGGCAAGCACGATGGCGAATGTCGCGCCCAGCTTCAGTTTGATTGTGGCCCGCATGATGTTTCCCGCGTTTTTGACATTGATCCGGATCAAGATCGCCGCGAATCACACGGGAATTTCTAAGACTTTATAAAGCGGCGTGACCGTGATCCGTCACATTTTGCCCACGTAAGGCGGCAATCGCGGCGGCTTGCCGGTCCCATTTCGGATAGGCAAAAGTGGACTTAGATTGGCTATCCTTTGGTATAAGTGGCGGCAAGCGATCGATAAAATCGCCACGACCCGGCATCATCGGATGATAACGTTATCATGAATGGGGAGCGGCTTTCCTGGCGATATGACCCATTGATCGTCTGACAGCGTCATCCGGAATTTTTTTTGCCTACCGTCTGTCGTCCGGCCGAAACGGACGAGTGGTGCCCGCCGGAAAGGGCGGGGGCGGCGACTCACATCGCACAGCCCCCGCCGCCGGGCAGCCTTTCGCGGCCGCGCCCAGGGCCTCGGATCGCGCCCTGCCTTATGGAATGAGGCGGTCGGCACGGAGCCGCGTGAACAGGGCGAAGAAGGCATCGTCGGTCGGCTGATAGCCGGTGAAGCCCAGGCGACGGCTCTTGGACATGTCGGTCACCACCTCGATCGGACGGCCCAGATCGGCATCGGTGTGCCAAGGCGAGGCGAGGCGGTTCAGATCGGGTTCGGCCAGCCCTTCACGCGCGGCGATCTCGCGCCACAATGCGGCGTCGTTCGCCATCTGCTGCTCCAGCGGCCGCACGATGCCGTCGAACGGTGCGGCCTCGACGCCGAACCAGTCGGCGATGCGGCCCCACATCCACTGCCATCGGAAGACGTCGCCATTGACGACGTTGAACGCCTCGTCATGCGCCGCCTCGGTCTCCGCCGCCCAGAGCAGATGGCGCGCGAGCTGCCCGGCATCGGTCATGTCGGTCAGCCCCGACCATTGCGCGGCCGAGCCGGGAAAGGTGAAGGGCCGCCCCGTCTCTCGGCACAGCGTCGCATAGACCGCCAGCGTCGTGCCCATGTTCATCGCGTTGCCGACCGCCAGCCCGATCACGGTATGCGGGCGGTGAACGCTCCAGGTGAAGCCGTCGCGCGCCGCTGCGGCGAACACCTCGTCCTCCTGCGCATAATAGAAATTCTCGACGTCCAGCCGCCCCTGTTCCTCGCGGAACGGCGTCTGCGGCAGCGTGCCTTTGCCATAAGCCTCGAACGGCCCGAGATAATGTTTGAGGCCGGTGACCAGCGCGACATGGCGCGGGCCGGTGGGTTTGGGCAGTCCGTCGAGCAGGTTGCGGACCATGGCGGCGTTGACCCGGATATTCTCCGCCTCGCTGTCCTGCCGCAGCCAGGTCGTGATGAAGACCGCATCGGGCTTCACGTCGCGCAGCGCCGCCGCGGTCGCATCGCGGTCCTGAAGATCGGCCGCGACCGGCTGAACACCCGCCTGTCCGGTGGGTCGGCGGGCCAGGCCGTGAACCGTCCAGCCCTGCTCCACCAGCAGCGCCGCCGTCGCGCTGCCGACGATCCCGCTCGCGCCCACCACCAATGCCGTCTTCGCCATGAAAGCCTCCTTTGTCAGGGACTTTAGCTGGGGGCGGGTGGACAGCGGTTCCAGACGGCACCATCTGGTGCCCAGGCCTGGAGATGATGATGCAGCCGGGAACGCCGGATGAAGAATGGCGGGAGGATTGTGCCCCGCGCCGCGTGCTGGAACTGTTCGCGACCAAGTGGACCAGCATGGTGCTGCACACGCTGCACGCCCGTCACGGCGGCGTCGCGCGGACGGGCGTCCTCCAGCGCAGCCTGCCGGGCATCTCGAAGAAGATGCTGACCCAGACGCTGCGCGACATGGAGGGCAGCGGGCTGCTGACCCGCCACGTCCAAAGCACCATGCCGCCGATGGTCGAATACCGGCTGAGCGATCTGGGCCAACGCTTCGTCGAGCCGGTCGAGCTGTTGTACGGCTGGGGGCGCGACAATGCCGATGCGCTGGACCGGCTGGCGCCGCGTCCGCGTTCGCGCCGGGCCTGACCGCCGACTTGCCTCGAACCGGGATCGGGGCCAGTTTGCGGGGCGATGGAGAAAGCAGAGACATCCGACGATTATGCGCGCGGGCGACGCGACGGCCTGCGGCTGGCGCTGTCGATCCTGGAGGCGGAGGAGGCCAAGTGGGAGGCGCTGCTCGGCGAAAGCCCGTCGTGGCGAACCAATGCCACCCGCTCGATCCGGCACAAGGCCTATCAGGTCGCGCGCAAGCGGGTGCAGACGGCGCTCAACCGGCTGCTCCCCAAAGGCGAAACCACCCTGCCGGTCGAGATCGCGACGATGATCGAGCGGGTCGGACTCTAGCTCGCGGGCTTGAGGACGGGTGGATATAGTGGGGACGCGGTTACCTTTGGGCAGCCCATGAGTTACACGGCACCATGGAACAACAAGCACTTGTTTTCGCGCTGATCGGTGTTCTGGGGATCGGCGCGCAGTGGATTGCGTGGCGTACGGGATGGCCCGCCATCGCGCTGATGCTGGCGGCGGGCGTCATCGCCGGGCCGATCACCGGCCTCATCATTCCCGAACATACCTTTGGCGATCTGCTGGAGCCGATGATCTCGGTGGCGGTCGCACTGATCCTGTTCGAGGGGGGCTTGAGCCTCAATTTCCGCGAGCTGCGCAAGACGGAAGGGGCCGTCACGCGATTGATGATGATCGGCATCCCGCTGGGCTGGGTGCTGGGGTCGCTGGCCTGTTATTATGTCGCGGGGCTGGTGTGGCCGGTGGCGATCCTGTTCGCCGGTATCCTCGTCGTGACGGGGCCGACCGTCGTCATCCCGCTGCTGCGCCAGAGCAATATCGCGGCCCGCCCGCGTGCGATCCTGAAATGGGAAGCGATCGTCAACGATCCGTTCGGTGCGCTGTGCGCCGTCATCACCTATGAATATCTGCGCCGCGTCGACGAGGGCGGTACGCTGGCCTCGGTCGTCATCGCGCTGCTGGGTGCCGCGGTGGTATCAGGGCTGATCGGCTATGGCATGGCGCGCGCCATCGCCTGGGCCTTTCCGCGCGGCCATGTGCCCGAATATCTCAAAGCCCCGGTGCTGCTGGTGGCGGTGATCGGCACCTTCGTCCTGTCCAACCTGATCCAGCAGGAAACCGGGCTGCTGGCGGTGACGGTCATGGGCATCGCGATCGCCAATATGCGCCTGGACTCGCTGCGCGACATTCATCCGTTCAAGGAGAATGTAACGGTCCTGCTGATCTCCGGCGTGTTCGTCCTGCTCTCCGCGTCACTGGATTTCGAGGTGCTGCGCCTGTTCGAATGGCGCTTCGCCGCCTTCCTTCTCGCGCTGCTGTTCCTGGTGCGCCCGGCGACGGTGCTGATCGCGCTGGCCTTCAGCAAGCTGCCCTGGAACGAGCGGCTGCTGATCGCCTGGATCGCACCGCGCGGTGTCGTTGCGGTGGCGGTATCCGGCCTGTTTGCGCTGCGCCTCGACCAGCTGGGCTATGGCAACGGCAATATCCTCGTCACCCTGTCCTTTGCGGTGGTGGTCGCGACGATCGTCGCGCATGGCTTCAGCATCCGCCATGTCGCGCGCTGGCTGAAGGTGACGGGGGCGACGCAGAAGGGGCTGCTAATCGTCGGCAGCACGCCGTGGAGCATCTCGCTCGCCCGCCAGATCCAGTCGCTGGGCCTGCCCGTGATGATCGTCGACACCAGCTGGCAGCGCCTGTCCGGCGCACGTCAGGCGGGGATCGAGACCTATCATGGCGAGATCCTGGCCGAGACGACCGAGGAGCGGCTCGACCTCACCCAGTTCCAGGTGCTGGTCGCGACGACCGAAAACGAGGCGTATAATGCGCTGGTCTGTAGCGAATTCGCGCACGATATCGGCCGGGACTCGGTCTATCAGCTCGGCGGCAGCGGCGACCATGAGGATCATCGCCGCCTGCCCGAAGCCCTTCGCGGCCGCGCGATGTTCACCGCCGGGCACGGTGTCGAGGACATTCTGCGGCGCGAGGCGGCGGGCTGGACCTTCCGCAAGACGCGGATCAGCGAGCAGTTCAAGTTCGACCATGCCCGGTCGATCCTGCCGGACGAGGCCGACATGCTGCTCGTGCTGCGCAAGGACGGTGTCATCCGCTTCTTCACCCATGCTGCCCGGCCGATGCCGCAAAATGGCGACATCGTCGTGTCCTATGGCCCCTCGCGCCATGGCGATCCGGACGCTAATCAGGTCTTTGAAACGGGAGAGGTCATCGCATGACGATACCGACAGGGAACATCAAGGCCGCGCGCGCCTTCGCGACGGTCCTGATCGGGCTGGGCATCACCGCCTGTCAGCCGAGCCGCGAACCGGCCGCGAACGAAGTCGCCGAAGCCCCGGCCAATGTCGAGGCCGAGAGCAACATGGCCATGACGGGCAACGCTGCGGCGGCGGAACCGGAAGAGAGCAAGAAGTCGATCATCCGTCCGGATGTCGAACCGTCGCCCACCCCGACACCGCCCGCCGAGCCGGTCGAACTGACCGTTCCCTTCCCGGCCAAGGGTGCTCAGCCCGATCCGGAGGGGATGGCCTTGCTCGACAGGCTGGTCGCCGATCCCGTGTTCGCGCTGGGCGGGCCGATCACCATCTGGGGGCATAGCGACTCCTCCGGCTCGGACGCGTCCAACCTCATCGCCTCGCGCAAGCGGGCCGAGGCGGCGCGGGACTATCTGGTCCAGAAGGGCGTCGCGGCGGAGCGGATCACCGTCATCGCGCTGGGCGAGGCACGGCCGATCGCCCCCAACCGCAAGCTCGACGGATCGGACGACCCCGAGGGGCGCGACAAGAACCGCCGGGTCGAGATCAAGGTGGACCTGCCCAGGGCCGCACCGGCGGCGGAGGGCGGCGATCCTTCCTGATCGGGGACCCGATCACCGTCGCGCCCCTGCTGGTCAACCGATCTTTCCGGTGTTCCGATCGATCAGCGCGGTCGCCTCTGCCGTTCCGGCCGCGCTGGTGATCTTGCCCGACCGGATGTCGTCGGCGATGGTCAGCAGGCGGCCGCTGATAACCGTCCCGGTTTCCGCCTGTTCCTCGACCGCGATGCCGCCCTTCGTATCGGCTACCCGGCTCCAGGCCGCCCGCACGGCGGCCCAGTAATCCTTCGTCTTTACCCAATAATCGTCGGCCGCCTTCCCATCGAAGCCGTCGAAGCGTTCATAGGTATTGAGCACCGATTCCTGGACGATGGGGACGAGCCTGCCGTCCTTCAGGCCCATCTTCATATTGTCCTGCCAATGCACCCAGCCGGTCGGCGTCGGCTGGTGCCGATTGATCGCATAATAGCGGTCATAGACCGGGTGCCGGACGGCATCGCGGCGGGCCAATGGGCGCCAGGTCCAGTTGGATCGCCAGCGGCGGACACCGCCTTGCGTCTCGAACCGGCCCCATCCGGCATAACGCGGGCTGTCGTCGACCTGGTAGACGGTCTGCGACCAGCGCCCGGCGCGCATCCGTTCGGGTACGGCCTCCCACACCCATTGGCCCTGACCGGCATAGACCAGCACGCGCGTGGGCTGGTAATCCCAGTCCTGTCGCCAATGCTTGATGACATGGGTCTTGCCGTCATGCTCGACGACCAGCAGATGCTGGAGCGCGATATGGTCGGGCGTGTCCTCGATCACGCGGACCACCTCGTTCCCGCCCGAGATCTTGCGGTCGAGGGGCGTGTAGCCCACCGCCCAGGGGGTCGTTTCCTGCATGTCGAAACGCACCTTATAGTGTCCGGCCATCGCCAGGATGTCGGCGCGATCGGCGGCCTTGGCGGCCTGTGCCTCGGCGGCGGTCTGTCGGAGCGGACCATCGGCCAGGGCGGGGACGGGCAGCAGCGCAAGCGCCGCGACGATCAGCATCGAACGGTTCTTCATCGGATAACCCCTTTTCAGAAACGGAGGGTGAGCGAGGCGCTGGCGTTGCGGCCCGGCTGGGTGAAGGCGATGGGCGGTACATCGGCGGCGCCCGCGGGCAGGGGGCGCGGCATGCCGAGGCCGCGAACGTCGGACCACCAGGCATAGGTGGCATTGGTCAGGTTGAAGATACCCGCGCGCAGCGTCAGCGCGTCCGTCACCCGGGCGAACATCGTCGCGTCCAGGATCGTGAAGGCGGCGGGCCGGAAGCATTCCGTGCCGCACAGGCCGGTCGTGTCCCGCGCCGCCTTGCGTGCGCTGTGCGTCATGATGACCTGACCGCCGAAGCGCCCCTCGTCCGGCTCGCGCCAGCCGATGCCCATCACCAGCTTGAGCGGATCGACGGTGGCGAGCGGCCTGCGGCTGTCATTGGCGGCGATCTGTTCGCCCTCCGCATAGGACAGCGCGAGTTGCCCGGTCAGGCCGTTGCGCGCACGCCCCTCGAAACGCGCCTCCGCCCCCTTCACCTTGGCGCGGTCGAGATTGACGAACTGATACAAGGCGGGATTGGCGGGCGTGAAATTGCCGCCCACGACCTCCTGGCTGATGAAGTCGCGATAATCGGCGCGGAAGACGCTGGCCGACAGGTCGATGGCCTCGCTGTTCAGGCGCAGCCCCGCCTCGACCGCCTCGCTGGTTTCCGGGCGCAGCTTCGGGTTGGGGATCGAGGTATAGCCAAAGGCCAGGTTCGAGAAGAACTGGTTGACCTGTCCCGGCTCGGGCGCCCGGAAGCCGCGTGCATAGCTGGCGAACAGGCGCAGGGCGGGGGCGAGGGTCAGGACCGCGCCGATACGCGGGCTCAGCCGGTCCGCCGACTGCGCAGGGCCGACAAATCGGGGCAGCAGCGGATCGCGATCGGGCGACAGGCGATACCAGTCATAGCGCAGGGCAGGATGCAGCGTCAGCGGACCGATGCCGATCTCATCCCCGACAAAGGCCCCGGCCAGGGTGAAGTCGGTCGTCGGGAAGGCGCGCGTCGGGAAGGTCTCGCCCGCGGGCGGAACCGTGCCGTCGCGAACACCGCGCTGGCGCAGCACGCTGATATCCGCACCCGTCACCAGCCGGTGGGTGATCGGGCCGGTCGAAAAGCCCAGCCGTATCTCGCCCGATCCGCCATAAACCCGGTTCTCCAGCGTGTTGAGCCGGGTGCGGTCGGCCAGCGTCACCCGGTCCTCGGCGCTGAACTGGCGATTGTCCGCGTCCTGGACATAGGCCGCCGCGCGCGCGAACTGGACGAACCCGGCCCCGTCATAGGTCCAGTCCAGCCCGGCGCGCCAGCGCTTGCCCGTGTCGCGCGCCTGCAGCCCCGCCACATTGCGGTTGATCCCGGTCAGCACGTCGGTTTCGACGCGGTTGTCGAGATACTCGCCGGTGGCGCGCAGCCGATGCCCGGGCGCGACGTTCCAGACCAGCTTGCCAAGCAGCGCATTGGCCCGGCCGTCCTGCGGATTGGGTGCGGTCCGGGTTACGCCGGTGCCCTCGACATCGCCCTTGTTCTTCAGTTCGGAAAAGTCGCGCCGCGTATAGGCCAGCATCGCCGATACCGCGCCCGAGCGGCCCGCGACGACCCCCGACTGGGTGAATTCGTCGTCCGCCGAACTATATTGCGTCCGCAGCGAGCCGCCGAACGCCTTGTCGCCCAGGATGTCGGCGGGATCGCTGGTGGTGAAACTGACCGCTCCCGCCAGACCGTCGCTGCCGTACAGGGCGGAGGCAGGTCCCCGCAGAAACTCGACCGACTTGATCAGGTCCAGATCGACATAGTCGCCGCGCCCGACATCCTGCGCGCCGAAGCTGAAGCCATAGGGGACACGGACGCCATCGACCTGGATCAGGACGCGGTTGCCGCCGATGCCGCGAACGACGAAGCCCTCATTCCCCGCGCGGCCCGTCGTGCCCATCGCCGCACCGAAGCGGGTCGGTGCCCGCCGGACGCTGATCCCCGGCTCGAAACGGACAAGGTCCTTGATGTCGGTCGCCAGTTCGTCCGCAATTTCCTCGGCCTTCTTGACCGAGACGGTCACCGGCGCATCCTGGGCCTGAATGGGGGCGCGGGTTGCGGTGACGACGACATCGCGCTGTTCGGTCGCGTCTTCCTCGCGCACAGGCTGTCCGAGCGCTGCCATGGCGGCCAGCGTCAAAAACATGAATTACCCCTTTAGATATTAACAATCATTCGCATTAGGCGATGGCGGGATTTTTGCGCAACGCTAAAATGCGAATGAGTATCATTATTCTTTGTGGATAGAGGATGTCAGGGGTATTCCGGCACAAGGCGGAGCGGGGCGGGGCTCCGCATCACATCGCTACGTTCTGGGCGCGCATAGCGGTGCGGCACGGAGCCTGGAATTGGCGTGCGCGCTGAGGCGTTATGACATGGATTTGATCCCCCCGCCCCAACCCCTCCCGCGAAGGGGATGGGCTTCGCGTGGATTTCCGGCAGTGTCGTCCAGCACTTGCCCGCCTTTCATTGCTCGGGAAAGGCGGGCTTCGGATCAAGCACGGGGTGAGGGCGGGAAGGGGCGCGCGATCACGCCAGCGTGAACATGCCCGCAAGCCCCTCGGCCTCCGCCGACGGCGCGATCCAGAGGCGGAAGGCGCCGGGTTCGGTGGTCGGTTTCAAGTCGCGGCCGGTGAAGGACAGGTCGGCGCGGGTGAGGGTGAAGGTCACCTCCTGTCGTGCCCCCGGCGCCAGGGCGACGCGGGTGAAGGCCTTCATCACGCGTACCGGCTGGGTCACGCTGGCCACGACGTCATGGATATAGAGCTGCACCACTTCGGTCGCGGCCATGCGGCCATTGTTGGTGACGGTCGCGCGGATCGTCAGGGGGGTGTCGCCCATTGTCGGGCTGCTCAGGCGCAGGTCCGAATAGACCATCTTGCCATAGGTCAGGCCATGGCCAAACGGGAACAGGGCGCTGTTCGGATGGCCACGGAAGTGCGCCTTATAGGGTTGCAGCGCCCCCGGCGGGTTGGGGCGGCCCGTGCTGCGGTGCGCATAATAATAGGGCACCTGTCCGCTGGCGCGCGGGAAGGACACGGGCAGCCGTGCCGAGGGCGACACCGCGCCGAACAGGATATCGGCGATGGCGGGGCCATCCTGCGAACCCAGGAACCACGTCACCAGCAGGGCGGGCGCCTTCGCCACCGCGCCGGTCAGCGCCAGCGCGCGCCCGGTGCGCAGCAGCACGACATAGGGCTTGCCGGTCGCAGCGATCGCCTCGACCAGCGCCTGTTGCTCGGCGGGCACGGTGATCTCGGTGCGGGACTGCGCCTCGCCGGACATGGTCTGCGTCTCGCCGATCGCGAGAACGACGATATCGGCCGCGCGCGCCGTGGCGACGGCACGCGCCACATCGCTGCCATCGTCCAGGGTCGCGCCGGGAAGCGTCTCGCGCACCGCCGTCATCAGATCGACGGCCTCGCGGTCGGTGCCATAGACGTTCCATGGCCCGATCAGATCATGCCCGCCGCCTGCAAACGGCCCGATCAGCGCGATCGTCTTGCCGGAGCGGGGCAGGGGGAGCAGGTCGCCTTCGTTGCGGAGCATGACGATGCTCCGTGCCCCCGCCTCGCGCGCCAGCGCCAGCGTCTGGGGTGTGCGGATCCGCGTCTTTTCGCGTGCCGGATCGATGCGGCGGAATGGGTCGTCGAACAGGCCGAGCGCGACCTTGAGCGCAAGCACACGGCGCACCGCTTCGTCCAGTCGGGCGAGCGGAACCTCGCCCTTCTCGACCAGATCGGGTAAATATTTGAGGTACAGACCGCTCTGCATCGACATGTCGACCCCGGCCAGAAAGGCCAGCCGCGCCGCATCGCGTCCGTCCTTGGCGAAACCGTGCGCGATCAGTTCCTCGTCTCCGGTATAGTCGGAAACGACCAGTCCGCCGAACCCCCATTCCTGGCGCAGGACGGTATCCAGCAGCCATGGATTGCCGGTGGCGGGTATCCCCGACAGATCGTTGAACGAGGCCATCACTGTCGGCGCTCCGGCCGCGAACGCCGCCTGGAAGGGCGGGAAATAGATGTCGCGCAGCGTCCGTTCCGACACGTCGACGCTGTTATAGTCGAGCCCGGCCTCGCCTGCGCCATAAGCCACGAAATGCTTGGCGCAGGCCGCGACGGCATCCGGCGCGGCGAGGCCGCTGCCCTGAAAGCCCTCGACACGCGCCGCCGCCATCAACCGGCCGAGCAACACGTCCTCGCCCGATCCCTCGACGCCGCGCCCCCAGCGCGCGTCGCGGGCGATGTCGACCATCGGCGCGAAGGTCCAGTCGATCCCCGACGCCGCTGCTTCTACCGCTGCCGCGCGGGCGGTACGGCGCACGAGGTCGGGGTCGAAGCTGGCCGCCTCGGCCAGCGGCACCGGAAAGACGGTGCGCAGGCCATGGATCACGTCGGCGGCGAACAGCAGCGGGATCTTCAGCCGCGATCGTCGCATCGCCTCGGTCTGCATCCGGCGCGCCATCTCCGCGCCATTGCCGTTGAACACGCCGGTCAGTTCACCCCGGCGCACCATGCGCAATTGCGTGTCGAAGCTCGACGCCGCGCCCGCCGGGTTGAGCGAGGTCGCCGCGCCCCCGGCCCAGGCGGCGGCGAGCAGATTGAGCTGCCCGGCCTTTTCGGCCAGCGTCATGCGCGGGATCAGCGCCTCGACCGTCGCGGGAAGCGGTCGTTCGCCGACCAGGGAGAGAAGCGCCCGTGCCGGGCTGGCCGACCATGCCAGCGCCGCGCCCGCCCCGGCCAGCCATGCCCGCCGTGAAATCCGCCGATCCTGCCCGTCCATCCTGCTCCCTTTCCATTTCATTTTCGTGCCGTCTACGCCGTCGCCCGGATCCTATTCCAGGCCGCCGTCCGGATTTCGTTACGCTGGCCAATCGACCGATTGATTGTCATGTCCGCTTCATGTAAGCGGTTTCTGTAAGCGGTTACAAGCCCGCGACACAGAGAGGATGCTTTCGCTGGCCATGCCGCCTGCCCGACCCGATTCTGCCCCGGCCGCCACTCCGGCGACGCGCGGTGCCCATGCGACGATCCATGACGTCGCGCGGGTGGCGGGCGTTTCGGTCGCGTCGGTGTCGCGGGTGTTCAACGGGCGTGACCATGTCCGAGCCGAGATGCGTCGCCGTGTCGAGGAAGCGGCGGCGCAACTGGGTTATGTCCCCCATGCCGGAGCACGCAGCCTGAGTATGGCGCGGACCGGCGCGATCGGCGTGGTGCTGCCCGACCTGCACGGCGAATTCTTCTCCGAATTGCTGCGCGGCATGGACCGCGAGGCGAGCACGCGCCGACTGGGACTGTTGCTGACCGTGCTCCATGACGGGCGCGGGCTCGACACGCTGGCGGCGCTGCGCGGGCAGGTCGACGGCCTGGTGGTGATGGCCCCGGAACTCGACCCCGATGTCCTTGCCCGGCATATGCCGCGCGGGCTGGCGGCCGTGTTCCTGGCCTGCGCGCCGCAGGTCGGCAGCCTGAACATGCGGATCGACAATCGCGCCGGCGCCGCCGCCGCCGTCGCGCATCTGGCGGCGGGCGGGGCGAAGCGGATCGTCCATATCTCCGGCCCGGTGGGCAATCTCGACGCGCAGGAGCGACGCGCAGGCGCTGAGGCCGCCGCCGCCGAGGCAGGTGCGACCCTGAGCGTGATCGAGGGCGACTTTCTGGAGGCCAGCGGCACCATGGTCGGCGAGCGCGTCGCGGCGGGAACGCTGGCGGCGGACGCGATCTTCGCGGCCAACGACATGATGGCGATCGGCGCGCTGATGGCGCTGAAGCGCCACGGTATCGCCGTGCCGGAACAGGTGGCGGTCGCCGGGTTCGACGACATTCCCTTGGCACGGCTGGTAAGCCCGGCGTTGACCAGCGTCGCGATCGACATCGCGGCGATGGGCGCGCGTGCCGTGGCGCAGCTGGCCGCGCAGATCGCGGGCGCGCGCGAAGCATCTTCGGGAGAGGCATCCACCGGGGCGGACGAGGTCATCGTCCCGCATCTGATGGTGCGTGAGACAACAAGAGAAACGGACAGGGGATAGGTTATGACACGGAACGCTTTCAGGCTGGCGCTCGCCGGGGCGACGATGCTGGCGGGGCTGGGCACCGCGACGATGTGGAGCGCGCCCGCCATGGCGCAGGCCGGGCAGGCGGCGCTGCGCGGCGTGATCCGCACCGCGCCCGACAATCCGTTGCAGGACGTGACGCTGGTCGAGGTCGATACCGGCTTTCGCCGCACGGTCGTGCCCGGCGCGGACGGCAGCTATAATTTCCCGTCACTGCGGGCCGGTGCCTATCGGCTGGAAATCCGCCTTCAGAAGGGCACGCGCAACTCCGATCAGTTCACCCTGCGTGTCGGGCAGAATGCCGGGCTCGACCTCGACCTGACCACCGCCCCGGCACCGGCCCAGCCTGCACCGGGCGACAACACCGCCGGTGAGACCGCACCGCCCCCCGCCGAGGCGCAGCAGGGCGACATCATCGTCACCGGCAGCCGCATCCGCTCGCTGTCCGGCGGACAGGTGGGCATCAACATCACGCCGCGACTGCTCGAGCAGTTGCCGCAGAACAGCCGCAACTTCCTGGCCTTTGCCGATCTGGCTCCCGGCGTGCGCTTCATCGAAAGCTCGGACGGCAGCTCGCGCATCCAGGGCGGCGCGCAAGGGTCGAACTCGGTCAACGTCTTCATCGATGGCGTCAGCCAGAAGGACTATGTTCTGCGTGGAGGCCTGACCGGCCAGGACAGCTCGCCCGGCAATCCGTTCCCGCAGCTCGCGATCGGCGAGTATCAGGTGCTGTCGTCCAACTACAAGGCGGAGCTGGATCAGGTCAGCTCGGTCGCGATCATCGCGGGCACCAAGTCGGGCACCAACGAATTCCACGGCGAGGGCTTTTTCGACTTCACCAACCAGAAGCTGCGCGACCGTCGCCCGACCGAAATCTATCCGAACAAGATCGCCAAGATCCCTTCGGAGGACAAGCAGTTCGGCGTCGCGCTGGGCGGTCCGATCGTCAAGGACGTCGCGCATTTCTTCGTCAGCTATGAGGGCAAGCGGCGGCAGGTGCCGATCGACATCCTGCCGACCAACGGCGTAGCGGTGTCCAGCCTGCCCGCCCAGTATCGCGACATCTTCGGCTCGTTCAATTCGAGCTTCCGCCAGGACCTGTATTTCGGCAAGATCGACCTGGAGCCGACCGACAAGGACCTGGTCGAGCTGACCGGCAAGTATCGCAACGAGACCGGCGTCCAGATCGGCAACGGCAATGCCGCCTTCTCCACGCGCACCCTGAGCAAGGTGAACGAGAAGCGCGGGATGCTGCGCTGGCAGCATAGCGAGGACTCGTGGATCAACGATGTGCGCGTCTCCTATGAGGATGTCGCCTGGTCGCCCCAGCCCGCCGAGAACGGCATCGGCCAGCAGTTCCGCACCACGACGCGCAACGGCAGTAGCGTGTCGACCTTCGACCTGTTCCGCACCGGCGCCGGGCTGGGCTTCCAGGACAAGGGGCAGAAGGGCTGGACCGTGCAGGACGACTTCACCTGGACCGGCGTCGAGAACCACACGTTCAAGGTCGGCGCGAAGGCCAAGTGGGTGACGCTCAACTCGCTGGAGCAGAACCTGATCAACCCGCTCTATCTCTATGACACCACCCTGCCGTCGGCGAGCGGGTTCAACGACCAGATTCCCTACAGCCTGCAGTTCGGCGCGAACGGGAGTCTCGGCGATCCGCGCATCCGCTCGAAGAACTTCCAGCTCGGCCTCTATGCACAGGACGATTGGGACGTGACCGACCGGCTGACGCTGAATATCGGCCTGCGCTGGGATTATGAGCGGACCCCGGCGTTCCTGAACTACGTGACCTCCGCCGAGAACGTCAACGCGGTGTCGCCTGCCAACTATCCGAACCTGGTCAACGCCGATTACAGGATCAGCGACTATATCTCGACCGGCAGCAACCGGAAGGCGTTCAAGGGCGCATGGCAGCCGCGCGTCGGCTTCACCTATCGCCTGGACGAACAGGGCCGGTTCGCGGTGTTCGGCGGCTATGGCCGGTCGTACGACCGCAACCAGTTCGACTTCCTGCAGCAGGAACTGTCGAACGGCCGCTTCCAGCGTCGCGAGTTCCTGTTCCAGGGCGCCGACACGATCAATCCCTGTACGCCGGGACCCAACTGCATTCCCTGGAACCCGATCTACCTGACCGATGCGGGTCGCCAGCAGCTGATCGGCAATGGCGGTCCGGGCGGGCGCGAGTTCCGCTTCATCAACAACGACCTGAAGGTTCCGTATTCGGACCAGTTCAGCCTGGGCGTTCGCGGGCGGTTCAACCCGGTCGAGCTGGAGGTCGGCTATACGCGGATCGTCAGCAAGGACGGGTTCGTCTATCTGCTCGGCACGCGCCGTCCCGACGGGTCGTTCTTCGCGCCTTCGCCGACCACGGGCGCGCCGCAGGCGCCGAACACCAGCTTCGCGCCGAGCGGGTACGGCGCGATCATCCTGGGCGACAACGGGCTGGAGACGCGGGCGGACTCGGCCTATGCCAAGCTGACCAAGGCCTATTCGGCCGCCTCGCCCTGGAGCATCGACGCTACCTATACTTTCACCGCGGCGGTCGATAACCGGCCGAACAACGACCAGTCCTCCTACTTCCTGCTCGATTTCCCCAAGGCCTCGGATTACCCGATGCTGCGCTCGGGAGTGGTTCCGCGGCACCGCTTCGTGGTGGCGGGCAGCGTCGACACGCCGCTGGGCGTGACGATGTCGGCGAAGTTCCAGATCGAAAGCCCGACCTTCCAGCGCGCGTTGCTCGACACGTCGAACCCGTATCAGCGGACGTTGGTGGGTTCGGAAGTGTTCGGGCTGGGCGATCGCTGGGGCCGTCGCCAGCTCGACCTGGCGTTCACCAAATATGTGCCGCTGAAGTTCATCAGCGACGCGACGCGCATCCGTTTCCGTGTCGACATCATCAACGCGATGAACGACCGCAATTACGTCGACTATAACAACGACCCGAGCGACACGACGCGGACCCCGGGCTCGCCAAGCATCTACCGGGAAAGGTCGACCTACAGCATCGGCGGCAATCCGCCGCGCACGGTGAAGCTGTCGGCAGGCTTCAACTTCTGATGCGTCCTCCGCCGTCACCCCGGTCGGCGCCGGGGTGACGGTACAGATTCGAGAATAACCGCATGACGTTCGATCGACGGGATATCCTGCGCGCCACGGCGCTGGGCGGGGCGGGGTGGCTGGCGGGGTGTACCGCCGGGCCGCTCGCGCCGAAGCGGGCGCCGCTGCTGGCCTTTCCCGGTGCCCTGCCCAGGGTCGGCACCACCCCGGCAAGTGCCAGCGACCCGCTGATGGACGATATCCAGCGTCGGACCGTCAGCTATTTCTGGAACACCACCGATCAGGTGACGGGGTTGGCCCCCGATCGCTGGCCGACCCCCAGCTTCGCCTCGATCGCGGCGGTCGGCTTTGCGCTGACCACCTATCCGATCGCGGCGACGCGCGGCTGGATCACCCGAGCCGCCGCCGCGCAGCGCACGCTGGCCACGCTGCGCTTCTTCGCGAACGCACCGCAGGGGCCGGACAAGGAGGGGATGACCGGCTATAAGGGCTTTTTCTACCACTTCCTCGGCGTCACCAAGGGACATCGCTTCGCCAGGACCGAGCTATCGACGATCGACACCGCGCTGCTGCTGGGCGGCGTCCTGTTCGCGCAGACCTGGTTCGACGACGAGGCGGACCCGGCCGAGCGGGAAATCCGTGCGCTCGCCGACCAGCTCTACCGCGCGGTCGAATGGGACTGGATCACGCCGCGCAAGCCTTTCGTCTCGATGGGCTGGCATCCCGAAAGCGGCTTCATCGGCTCGGACTGGAACATCTATAACGAAAGCCTGATCCTCTACGTCCTGGCGCTGGGCTCGCCGACCCATGCGCTGCCGCCGACGACATGGGACGCATGGACCGCCAAGTTCGACCCGTCATGGGACGAGAAATACGACAATCCCTTCACCGCCTTCCCGCCGCTGTTCGGGCATCAGTACAGCCAGGTGTGGATCGACTTTCGCGGGCTGATGGACACCTATTCCAAACGGCGCGGTTTCGATTATTTCGAGAATAGCCGCCGCGCGACCTATGCGCAGCGCCGTTATGCGATCAACAATCCGGCGGGCTGGCGCGGCTATGGCGAGAATGTCTGGGGGCTGACCGCGTGCGACGGGCCGGGGGATTTCGTGCGCGAGATCAACGGGCGCAAGCGCGAATTCTTCTCCTATTCGGCGCGCGGCCCCGGCGACCGCGACGACGGCACGATCGCACCCACCGCCGCGCTGGGCTCGGTGGCCTTCGCGCCCGAGATCGTGCTGCCCGCCGCGCGTGCGATGTATTCCACCTATGGCACCGCGATCTACGACCGCTACGGCTTTCGCGACAGCTTCAATCCGACGCTGACCCTGACCGACGTCAAGCTGCAGCATGGCAAGGTGGTGCCCTATATCGGCTGGGTCGCGGACGACTTCCTCGGCATCGACCAGGGGCCGATCGCGTGCATGATCGAGAACTGGCGCAGCGGCCTGATCTGGAAGACGATGCAGAAGAACCCCTATATCCGGGCCGGGCTGGAACGCGCCGGGTTCAAGGGCGGCTGGCTAACACCGGCATAGCTGGTATCTCTCCTGGCAGCCGCACGGCGCCCGGATCACGCTGTCCCCGCCCTCCACCTTCGACGGTGTCGACCGATCGGCACGTCACCGCCGAATCCCGCGAAGGCATTGGCATGTCCATCCGGTCAGACGGGTTGCTTTATCTCTGGCCTGGCTTGGGTTAGGCCATTGCCCGACAGGGTGGCAGCAAGCGCATGACGGCTTTCTGATCAACAGCCGGGGGCGGAAGACAAATGGACTTTGGCAAGGACGACGGCGGACCGCCCAGGCATGGCCCCATGATGATGGAGCGGGTGCGTGCCCATGACTGGGCCGCGACATCGGTCGGCGCCTTGGCGGACTGGCCGCAAAGTCTTTGCACCGCTGTCGACATCATGCTCCACGCCGGTCAGGCGATGTGCCTGATCTGGGGGGCGGATCGGATTCAGATCTACAATGATGAATATGCTCGGATTTTGGGCGGCCGTCACCCCGAGGCCCTGGGGCTGTCGGCGGCCGGGACATGGCGCGAGCGATGGGACGTGCTCCACCCGTTGATCGACCGCGCCTTTGCCGGCGAGCGTGTCGCCATTCGTGACCAGCCGATCACCATGACCCGGCACGGCATCGACGAGCAAAGCTGGTGGAATTTCGCCTATTCGCCGGTTCATGATGAAAGCGGGCGAATCGCGGGACTGTTGAACATCTGTTCGGACAGTACCGAGCGGGTTCGCGCCCTGCGCGATCGGGACAGGGCGTTCGAGAATCTGCGGGAACGCGAATCCTTCACCGGCAGCGTCCTCGCCAGTTCGACCGATTGCATCAAGGTCCTCGATCTCGATGGCAAGCTGGCCTTCATGAGCGATGGCGGACAGCGGGTGATGGAGGTCAGCGACTTCAACGCCATCCTTGGCTGTCCGTGGCCGGATTTCTGGACGGGCGACGGCCATCGGGAGGCCAGGGCTGCCCTCGAGGCTGCGCGGGCGGGCCAGTCCTCCAGCTTCATCGGGCGCGCCAGCACCATGAAGGGCAACTGGAAATGGTGGCACGTGGCGGTCAGCCCCATATTCGACGCCGATGGGCGTTGGGACCGTATCCTGTCGGTATCGCGCGACATCACCGATCTGCGCGAGAGCGAGGAAGAGCGCGACCGCTTCGTCCGGCTGGTGGAGAACAGCACCGACTTCGTGGCGATGGCCCATCTCGACGGGCGCATATTCTTCATGAACGACGCTGCCCGCAGCATCGTCGGACTGGAGGATGTGGACTATACATCGCTTTCGATCGCCGATTTTTTCCTGCCCGACGCCCTGGAAATCGTGATGCAGGAAGCTCTTCCGGCCGTTGCGGAGCGGGGAAGCTGGTCGGGTGACGTGCTCTTCCGGCATTTCGGGACCGGCGAACTGATCCCGATGCTCTATTCGGTTTTCCCCATTACCGATGCCAGCGGCGAAATGGTCGGATACGGGACAGTCACCCGTGACATTCGCGAGCGCAAGCAGGCCGAGGAGGATATGCGATACCTCAACGGCGAACTGGCCCATCGCCTGAAGAACGTCCTGTCCGTCATCCAGTCGGTCGCGCAGCAGACGCTGCGCAATTCGCCCGACACCCAAACCGCCGCAAACGCCCTGTCGGCGCGCCTCGTCGCGCTGGGTGGCGCGACGGACATCCTGACCGGCAAGTCGTGGCGATCCGCCGACCTCCGCGAGCTGGCGGAACGTACACTGGCTCCGCATGGCGGCATCGGCGAGCGGATCATCATCGACGGGCCACCGATCGTCCTGCAACCCGAAGCCAGCATGGCCTTTGCCCTGGCGCTGCACGAGCTGGCGACGAACGCAGCCAAATATGGCGCCCTCTCCAACGATACGGGTATCGCGACGCTGCATTGGTCGGTGGACGGGATGGAGGACGACGCACGGCTGTCCGTGCAATGGTCGGAGCGTGGCGGCCCGCCCGTCAGTCCGCCGCGATGCAAAGGCTTCGGTTCCGTTCTGATCGAACGGTCGCTGCGGTCCTATTTCAAGGAATTGTCCGCGACCGATTACCGTCCCGAGGGACTGATGCTGAAGCTGAGGGGGCGCCTGGCGGACGCCGCCCTCTGATGCGGGACGCAGGCGAGGATCAGGCTATGCCGGTCGCGCAGACCATGATCCTCCCCCCAGCGCGCGGGCCAGTGCGACGGTGGCGGTCAGGCGTCGGGTCTGCAGCGACAGGGCGCTTTGCTGGTCGCGAAGCAGGTTTTCCTGGGCGGTGGCGACGTCCAGATAGGTGGCCGCGCCCTTGATATAGCGATCCAGCGCGATGGCACTGGTGCTGGCGGCGGATCGGACCGCCTGATCCTGTGCGGCCTGCGCCTCGTCGAGATGACGCAACGTGGCCAGGGCGTCCTCGACGTCCTGGAATGCCCCCAGGGCACGGACCCGATAGTCGGCGGCGGCGGCATCCCAGTCCGCCCGCGCGGCGGCGACATCGGCGCGCCGCTTGCCGCCGTCGAACAGGTTGAGGATCGCGCCCGGTCCGACTGCCCAGAAGATGTTCGGGGCCGCGACCAGCCCGGCCAGCGCCGTGCCCTGGAATCCGCCTGTGCCGCCCAGCGTGATCTGGGGAAAGAACGCCGCCTTCGCGACGCCGATCCGCGCATTGGCCGCCGCCATGCGCCGCTCGGCCGCCGCGATATCGGGGCGCTTGGCGAGCAGGGTCGAGGGGACGCCGACCGGAATGCTCGGCAGGTGGAGCGGGGTATCGCGTCCCGGGATGGAAAACACCGAGGCGGGCTGGCCGACCAGGCTGGCGATCGCATGTTCGGTCAGGGCGCGATCGGCCTGCAATGCGGCATATTGCGCCCGGGCTTCGCCGAGCAGCGCGCCCGCCCGGCCGACATCCATGCCCGTCGCGATGCCGCCGCGAAAGCGGTTGCGGGTCAGGGCGTCGGCCTTGGCGAAGGCCTCGATCGTCTGGGTGAGCAATGCCAGTTGCTGGTCCTGTCCCCGCAGGCGCACGAAGTCGGCCGCCAATTGCCCCTGAAGCGCCAGCTTGACCGCCGCCATATCGTCGCGGCTGGCCTCGGCGAGCGCGCGGCCGGAGGCGACCGAGTTGCGCACGCGCCCCCACAGGTCGGCCTCATAGGATATGTCGCCGCCCAGCGTCGCGGCGGTATAGAAATCCGGCTGCGAACCGCCGCGCAACGGGCGCTCGTCCGACTGTCGGTTGCGGAGGACGCTCGGCGTCAGTTCGACACGGGGAAACAGCCCGGAACGCGCGCCCGCCAGGGTGGCGCGGGCCATGTCATAGCGGGCCAGCGCCCCCGCCAGCGTCGGATTGTCGCTGTCGATCCGCGCCTCCAGCCGGTCGAGCAGCGGATCGCCGAAGCCGGTCCACCAGGCGGCGGGCAGGGCGGTGGCGGCGGTTGCATCGACGGGCTTCCACACCCCGTCCCCGGCGGCCGGTATCTCCTTGAACGCGACGGGGGCGGGCAGGGCTGGCGGGCGATAGGCGGGGGCCATCGAGCATCCGCCCAGCAGCGCCAGCGCGGCACCGGCGAGCCAGCGGGTCAGGGGCTTAGCCATGATGGTTCTGCCCGACGCGGACCAGTTCGCCCTGCGCCAGCGAGTCCGGCGGGTTGTCGACGATCTGTTCGCCGGGCGTGATGCCGGACAGGACTTGTACGGTCGGGCCATTGTCCTGCCCGATATGGACCTGATGCATCACGACATGCCTGCGCGGGTCGACCGTGGCGACCTGAGCCCCGCCCGCGCCGAACAGGATGGCGCTGGACGGCACCTGTGCCGCGCCCGGCTGTCCGGGCAGATCGAACCGCGCCTGGGCATAGCCGCCGGGTTTCAGCAGGCCGTCGGGATTGTCGGCGAGCAACTGGACCCGGAACGCGCCCGATTGCGGGTCGACCGCGCTCGACAGGCCCGCGACGGTCGCGGTGAAGCGGCGTCCCGGAAAGGCAGGAACGGTCAGCGTCGCGGTCATGCCCGGCCTGATCGTCGCCGACAGCGACTGCGGGACGTTGACATAGACCCTGATCCGATGCGTGTCGGCGACGCCGAACATCGGTGCCTGGGCGGCGGCACCGGGACCGACCAGATCGCCGACCTCGGCATTGCGAGCGGTCACCACCCCGGCAAAGGGCGCGCGGACCACGGCATAGCGCTTCATCGCCTCCAGCCGCGACAGGGCGGCGCGCGCCTCGGCGACACCGGCGGTCTTGACCGCGAGATCGCCGTTCTTCTCGTCGACCTCCTGCTTGGACACCGAGGAGGTGGTCAGCAGGTCGCTCCAGCGCGCCGCCGTACTGCGCGCCAGCTTTTCATGCGCAACGGCGCTGGCAAGTGCGGCACGGGCCTGGCCGATCTGCTGGTCGAGTTCGGGCGTGTCGATGACCCCCAGCGCCTGTCCGGCCGCGACATGCGCGCCGATGTCCTGCGACCAGCTGCGCACATAGCCGCCGACACGGGGGAAAAGCCGGGCGGCTTCCCAGGCCTCCAGCGTGGCGGGCAGGTCAAGCGCTTCGCTCGCCGCGCCACGCTGGACGGGGATCAGGTGGACGGTCGGGATGGCGTTGGTGGCGGACCAGCTGGCCGCCGCCGCGACGTCATGGCCTCGGGTCAGGGTTCCCACGCCCACCGTGCCGATCGCCAGCACGGCGGCGGCAAGGCCTGCGATCTTCAGGCCCTTGGGGCTGGGCGTGTCGGCCGACACAGCGGGGGCCGGGGCGGCGTCATGCATGGATGGCTTCTCCGTTGGGCATAAGGGGGGTGGGCGCGGTCGCCTTCTGGCGGCGATGCGCGATGGCGAAGACGACGGGAACGAAGACGAGCGTGGCGAGCGTGGCGCAGAGCAGCCCGCCGATCACGGCACGGCCGAGCGGCGCATTCTGCTCGCCGCCTTCGCCCAGGCCCAGCGCCATGGGGGCCATGCCGATCATCATCGACAATGCGGTCATCAGGACCGGGCGGAAGCGGGTGGCCCCGGCTTCCATCGCGGCCTGGATCGCATCGCCGCAGGCGGCCAGCCGCTCGCGGGCGAAGCTGACCACCAGCACGCTGTTCGCGGTCGCCACGCCCATGCACATGATCGCGCCGGTCAGCGCGGGGACGCTGAGCGGCGTGTGCGTCGCGAACAGCATCCACACGATCCCGGCGAGCGCGGCGGGCAGGGCGGACACGATCACCAGCGGATCGATCCAGCTCTGGAAGTTCACGACGATCAGCAGGTAGATCAGGATGACGGCCCCGGCGAGGCCGAGGATCAGGCCGGTGAAGGCGGTGTTCATCGTCTCCACCTGTCCGCGCATCGCGACGGTCGCGCCCTTGGGCAACTGTGCCTTGGTCTCGGCCAGCACTTTGTCGATGTCGGCGGCGACCGCGCCCAGATCGCGACCCTGCGGCGTCGCATAGACGTCGAACACCGGCTGCACCGCATAATGCGACACCAGCGCGGGGCTGGGTTCGCGGTGCAGCGTGCCCAGCGCCTGAAGCGTCTGGAAGCTGCCGGGCGCGCTGCCGGTGATCGGCAGGTTGTCGAGCTGCTCGATGGTGCTGGCGCGATATTGCGGCGACTGCACCACGATCGGATAGGACACGCCGTTCTTGGGGTTGAGCCAGAAGGTCGGGGCGACCTGAGAGCTGCCTGCGAGATTGACCGACAGGCTGCGGGTCACGTCATTCTCGGTGATGCCCAGGCGGCTGGCCTGGGCGCGGTCCACGTCGACCGCATATTCGGGATAGTTGGATGCCTGTTGCAGGCGGACATCGGCCAGCCCCGGCACCTTCGACAGGCGGGCGACGAGCATCCGGGCATAGGCCTCGTTTCCCTTGGTGTCAGGCCCGGCGACCTGCACGTCGATGGGGGCGGGCGAACCGAAGTTCAGGATCTGGCTGACGATATCGGCGGGCAGGAAGGCGAAGGACGAGCCGGGGAAGTCGCGGGGCAGCTGTTCGCGCAGCGCCTTGACGAAATCGGGCGTCGGGCGATGGCCTTCCTTCAGCGTGACCAGGATGTCGCCGTCCTGCGGGCCGACGCCGCCGGTGTTGGAATAGGCGCGGTTGATGCCGCTGACCGGCAGGCCGATATTGTCGACGATGGTGTCGAGCTGGTCGGCGGGAATGACCTGGCGGACACGGTTCTCGATATGGTCGAACAGCGCCGCCGTCTCCTCGATCCGGGTGCCGACGGGCGCGCGGACGTGCAGGCTGATCTGGCCCGCATCGACCGCGGGGAAGAAGTTGCGGCCGAGCATCGGCACCAGCGCGAAGGACATCAGCACCACGATCATGAAGCCGATGACGAAGGGCCGCCGCCGGGCGAGCGCGAAGGCGAGCAGGCCGGTGTAATAGCGGCGCACCGCCTCGAACCGATGCTCGAAGCCATGCTGGAATCGGCGCAGCGGGTTGCGGCTCTCCGGGCGTCCGGCCTGCGCATCGTGGCTGACCATCACCTCGGCGGTGTGCGGCCCGGCGTGATCGCGCAGCAGGTAATTGCCCATGGTCGGCACCAGCGTGCGCGACAGGACGAACGAGGCGATCATGGCGAACACCACCGCCATCGCCATCGGCGCGAACAGGAAGCCCGCGACGCCCGGCAGGAAGAACATCGGCACGAAGGCGATGCAGATGCACAGCAGCGAGACGAAGGCGGGGCCGACGATCTGCTTCGCGCCGTCCAGGATCGCGTCGCGCACCGACTTGCCCTGCTCCAGGTGCCAGTTGATATTCTCGATCGTGACGGTCGCGTCGTCGACCAGGATACCGACCGCCAGCGCCAAGCCGCCCAGCGTCATGATGTTGAGCGTCTGCCCGGCGAGCGCCAGCCCGGCGATGGCGGCCAGGATGGCCAGCGGGATGGATGCGGCGATGATGACCGTCGACCGCCACGATCCCAGGAACAGCAGGATCATCAGGCTGGTCAGCGCGGCGGCGATCACGCCTTCGCGCATCACGCCCGACACGGCCGCCTTCACGAACACCGACTGGTCGGACAGCGGCTTGACGCTCAGGCCCGGCGGCAGCGTCGCCTCCAGCCTGGGCATCAGCGCCTTGACCTGATCGACGATCGCGATGGTCGAGGCCGACCCGCTCTTCAGTACCGTCATCAGGACCGAGCGTGCGCCATCGACGCGCACCTCGTTGCGCTGCGGCGGCGAGCCGTCGCGGACATGCGCCACGTCGCGCATCAGCACGGTCGTCCCGTCGATCGTCCTGATCGGCAGGTCGTTGAGATCGTCGATCGCGTCGGGACTGTTGTTCAGGCGGAGATTATATTCATACTGGCCGATCTTGGCGGTGCCCGCAGGCACGATCTGGTTCTGCTGCGCCAGCGCGTTGGCGACGTCGGTCGCCGACAGCCGGTGCGCCTGAAGCGCGGCGGGATCGAGGTCGATCTGGATCTGGCGCTCCTTGCCGCCATAAGGCGAGGGGATCGCCGCCCCCTGCACCGAGGCCAGCGCGGGGCGGATCATGTTCTGGCCGAGGTCGTAAATCTTCTGTTCGGACAGGCCCTTGCCCGAAAGCGCAAGTTGCAGGATCGGCACGGTCGAGGCGTTGTAGTTCAGGATCAGCGGCGGGGTGATGCCCGGCGGCATCTGCTTCAGCACGGTCTGCGAGGCCGACGTCACCTGCGCGGTGGCGGTGCGGATATCGACGCCCGGGCGGAAGAAGATCTTCACGATGCCCACGCCCGACAGCGACTGGCTTTCGATATGGTCGATGTCGCCGACGGTCGCGGACAGCGACCGCTCGTAATAATAGATCACCCGCCCCGACATGTCGCGCGGCGGCAGGCCGCGATAGGTCCATACCGCCGCGATCACGGGAATGCGGATGTCGGGGAAGATGTCGGTCGGTGTCTCGACCGCCGCGATCCCGCCCCCCAGCACGATCAGGATCGCGAGGACGACGAAGGTATAGGGTTTGCTGAGGGCGAGCTTGACGAGCTGAAGCATGGGCGTCCCGGTGACCGTCAGGGATGGGCGGTGTCGGCGACGGCGCGGGGATCGAGGGGTTGGGGAACCCGCAGTCCGTCGTCGACGGGGGGCTCCATCGCGCCATATGCGGGCGCAGACGACTTAAATGAATTTCACGCCGGTCGGGGCAGCGCGATGCGCACGCACAGGCCCGGCGCGGCATCCGACAGGCTGAGGCGGAAGCCATGCAGGTGCAGGATCGCCACGACCAGGCTGAGGCCCAGGCCGCTGCCCGGAATGTCCTGCATGCCCTGTCCCCGATGGAACCGGCGCAGCACCGCATCACGTTCGTCGGCCGCGATGCCGGGGCCGTCGTCACGAACCTCGATCGCGCGTCCTTGCGCGTCCTCGACCAGGGCGATCGCGACGCGACCGCCGGGGCGGCCGAACTTGATGGCATTGTCGAGCAGGTTGCTCAGCGCCTCGAACAACAGCTTGTCGTCGCCATTCACCGACCATGATCGCGTCGCGACCGACAGGGTGATGCCGCCATCCTCGGCCAGCGGTTCGTAGAGATCGGCCACCTGTGTGACGAGGGTGCCCAGATCGACGGTGCGGAACCCGGCACGGCGCCGCCCCGCCTCCAGCTCGGAAATACGCAGCAAGGCGGCGAACCGCTCCAGCACCAGATCGAGGTCGGCAGTCGCCTGTCGGATGCCCGTCGTCACCTCGACCGTGTCCTGCGGCCGATGCTGCAAGGCGTTCAGCGTGGCGCGGACGCGGGTGAGGGGGGTGCGCAGGTCGTGCGCGATGGCATCGGTCGCGCCCTTGACCTGGGCGACGACACGACCGACCTCTTCGACCGTCGCATTCACCGTCGTCGCGAACTGGTCCAGCTCGTCATGCCGTCCCGCGATCGGCATCCTGACAGAGAAGTCGCCCGCCGCGATCTCCCGGCTGGCGCGTTGCAGCGCCCGGACCCGGCGGAGCGGTGCCCGGCTGAACCAGATCGCGGCGGTCGTGACGCATAACAGGGTCAGCAGGCCGCTGACGATCAATGTTTCCAGGATCGTGCGGCGCAGGTCACGCAGCAGGCTGATGTCGCGCCCGACCAGCAGCGTCTCCCCCTCGCGGGTGCGCAGCGCGACCAGCCGCAACGGGCCGCGAGATCCGCCGTCGACATCGACGGGCAGGCCGGGCGGCAGGGGGCGCGACAGGCGGATATTGCCGACGACCGGGGTGCCGTCGGCCGCGATCAGCGACAGATAGTTGAAACCGGCACGGTCGCGCCGCAGCTCGTACCGGATACGATCGGGCAACTGGTCGGCGGGGACCTGCAACAGGCGCTGCGCGGCGGCATGAAGGATCCGATCGCTGCGTGCGGTCAGGTCGCGGGCGGTGGCGACATAGACGACGCCCAGCATCGCGATCAGCCCGACGACGAACACCGCCCCCAGCATGGCCGAAAGCCGGAACGTGCTGATCCGGATGATATCGCGCCAGCGCAGCGGCGAGTCAGCCCTCGAAGAGATATCCCTCTCCCTTCACCGTCAGGATCGGGGACGGTCGGCCCGGCCGGTCGATCTTCTTGCGCAGCCGGGCGATATGGACGCTGATGAGATTGGCACCCGGATCGAAATAATAGCCCCAGACCCGCTCGAAGATGATCCGTCGGGTCATGACCTCGCCCTGGTTGCGCATCAGGAATTCGAGCAGGCGGAACTCCATGTGGAGCAGCCGGACCGGCTCGCCGTCGACCTTGACCGTGCGGCGGACCAGGTCGCATTCGATCCCCCCTCCGCGCAGCACCACCGCCTCGGCCTGTTCGCGCCGCCGGAGCAGCACCTCGACCCGCATCGCCATCTCGGCGAAGTCGAACGGCTTGGTCAGATAGTCGTCGCCCCCTGCGCGCAGCCCCGCGATCCGCTCGTCCACGTCGCTCAGGGCGCTAAGCATCAGGACGGGAATGGTGATATGCCGTTCGCGAAGCCGGGCGACCAGCGTCAGGCCGTCCAGTCCGGGCAGCATCCGGTCCAGCGTGATCGCGTCGAAGGCTTCACGGGTGGCCAGGTCCAGCCCGCTATCGCCATCGGCCGCCCGGCTGGCGCTATGCCCGTGCCGATCCAGTTCGGCCATGATGGCCGCAGCGGTGGCGTCGTCGTCTTCGATGACCAGAATGGCTGCCATGGCGCATGGCATAACCCCACAGCCGCGACATGGCCAAGGCGCATCGCCGCAGGTGAAATTCATTTAAGTCGGCAGTCGCGGCCTTTGGAGCGACAGGCATCCCTCTCATGGACTCGGTTCAGAAGGGATTCGAATGCGCCGCTCCCGAACATGGATGATCGTTATCCCGCTCGGCCTGATCGCTTGTCCTGCCATGGCCTCGCAGAACGAGAGGGACATGAGCAACGACTGTTTCGACGTGGCGGCCCCCATGGCAGAGGCGACGCCCTGTTTCGAACCCGGCCGTCACACCCGGCCCCATCATGCTCGCCCCCGTCACGCTCGCCATGGTGGCAACGCAACCGGCCTGGCCCCGACGAAAAGCGATACGGCAGGTAGCGATGGGCGGGCGAACCCGTCCCAATAGCCATTGAGCGGGGGTGCGCCCCTTGCCGGCGTAAAGTGAAATAGCGACGCCGACAGAAGGAGTTATGACCGACTTTCTATAAACCTGCCCTTTACGTTCTGCCGATAGGGCGAACGGATGGACTGCCGATTCCCCTGTCATGGAATGTCTCGACGACGGCATCGCACGTCACGTTTCCCGGCACCCGCCCTTCTCGCCAGGCTTGCCGCCGATCGGCGCGGAAACGTCATGCTGTTATGGGCGTTTTTCCTCATCCCGCTGGTGGCCCTTGTGGGATCGGGGATCGACCTGGGCACCGAATATGTGGCGCGCAAGCAGATGCAGATCGCGTGCGATGCCGCGGTGCTGGCCGGTCGGCGCGCGATGACCAGCGGAACCGTCGATGACGGCGTACGGACCGAGGCGGCCAAATTCTTCAACTTCAATTTTCAACAGGGCATGTTCGGATCGAAGCCGTTCGCGCCCTCCATCTCCAGCGCCACGACGTCGAAGACGACGGTCGTCATCAATGCCGCGACCACGATCCCGACATCGCTGATGCGGATATTCGGCTTCGCCGAGCTGCCGGTGAGCGTCAGCTGCAACGCCGCCCAGGATTTCGTGAACACGGATATCGTCTTCGTGCTGGATACGACCGGCACGATGCGTGACAAGGCGACGCCCAGCGACTCCCAGACCAAGATCGAGGCGCTTCGTTCGGCCGTGCTGGCGCTATACGATCAACTGGCGCCCGTTCAGAAACAGCTGGAGGCGTCCGGCATGCGTCTTCGCTATGGCGTCGTTCCCTATGCCAGCGCAGTGAATATCGGCAAAGCGATCCTGGCGGCCAATCCCAATTACATGCTGTCCGGTCCGTGGACCTATCAATCCCGGCAGGTCGTGTCCGCGAGGATGAGTTCGGACTATTGCGACTATTACTACGGCAGCTACAATTCTTGGTCCGGCGTCTGCACCTATTTCCGGTATCTGCCCCGGACTTTTGACACGTCGCAATACGTGTCGGGAGCAAGCGTCGATGTGGCACAAATTGTCGGCACCGCCGATTATTACGGCTTCAAGCCGGTTAGGACCACGCCCAGGAACGTCACTTGGGCGGGATGCATCGAAGAGCGGCAGACGGTGCGCATGGGGGCGAACGATACGGCGATCCCGTCGGGCGCCACGGATCTGAACATCGATCTGATACCGAACAGCGATGCGACGAAGTGGAAACCCTATTGGCCGGAGGTTGAATACACCAGTTACCCGGCTAGAATATACAGGTACGATCCTTACAAACCGCAATATGCCTGCCCTTCGCCGGCCGCATCTATGCAGGGATGGACGCGGGATGATCTGAACACCTATCTCAACACTCTTGTCCCGGACGGTGGTACCTATCACGACAATGGAATGATGTGGGGTGCGCGTTGGGCTTCATCCGGGGGCATTTTCGGCAGCAAAAACCCTGAAAAGTACAATATGATGCCCGTCAAGAAATACATCATCTTCATGACGGACGGACTGTTCGAAACCGGCTATTCCAATCTCTATTCGTCTTATGGCGTGGAACAACTCGATGCCCGGGTCACGCCTGGCGGACCATATTCGAATGTGAACGACCAGCTCGCCCGCCACCGGCAGCGCTTCAACCTGCTGTGCTCGCAGGCCAAGTCCATGGGATACTCCATTTGGGTGATCGGCTTCGCCGCGTCGCTCGATGCGTCGCTGACCAACTGTGCGAGCACGCCCAGCCAGGCGTCCACCTCGTCAAACCAGGCGGCATTGATCGAGCGTTTCGTTGAAATCGGCAAGAATATCGGCGCCTTGAGGCTGACCCAATGAGGGCGGGGCGGGGCGGCGTGCTGCGCCGGATCGGCCGCGATCATCGCGGCGCCTCGGTCGTCGAGTTCGCCCTGATCTCGGTGCCCGCCATCGTGATCATGTGCGGCCTGTTCGACCTGGGCTACCGCCAATATGCCGCGACGCAGGTCCAGGATGCGCTGGACCGTGCGGCCCGGCGGGTCACGATCGGGACCGATACGACGTCTGCGCAGTTGACCGCGATGGTTTCCGACAGCGTCAAGGCGATTTCGCGGGACGCCGATGTCATCGTCGTTCCCACCAGCTACGGCAAATTCCAGCAGGTGGCCAAGCCCGAACCGATCACCACCGACACGCCGCCGCTGGGCCAGTATAATGCCGGGGACTGTTTCCTCGACATCAATGGCAACGGCGTCTGGGATGCCGATGGCGCACGGGCGGGTACGGGTGGTTCCGACGATGTGGTGCTGTACACCGCGACGGTGACCTATCCCGAGATCGTGCCGATGAGCCGATTGATCGGATGGAGCGCGATGACCAGGCTGACCGCCACGACGATGTTGAAAAACCAGCCCTATGCCTCGCAGGCCGAGCCGGTGACCCGATGCCGATAGGGTGCCTTGCCAGGCGGCTCAGATGTGTGGCGGGCAATCGACGCGGCGTGGCGATGATCGAATTTGCACTTGCCGCGCCGGTGATCCTGTTCGTCGGCCTGGGCGGGGTCGAGATCGGCAACTACGTCACCGCGAACCTGCGGATTTCGCAGATCGCGATGGCGGTCGCCGATAACGCCGGTCGGGTCCGCACCTCGATCGACGAAGCCGATGTGACGGAGATCATGATCGGCGCCATGAAGATGGGCGAGCCGCTCTCCCTGGCGTCCAGGGGGCGGATCATCCTGTCCGACCTCGAGCAGCGGACGTCGACCACCGGAATGGGGGGCAAGGGGCCGGTCTCGGCCAGCAACCCCAACGGTTACCGCCAATGGTTCCGGTGGCAGCGTTGCGCCGGTGCGCTGGCGGCACCGTCATCGATCGGTGGTCCGATGAACGATGCCGGTGCCCCGATCACCAATCTGGACGACAAGACGAATGACGATCATGGCGCGGTGGAAACCGCGTCGACCATCGACGGCGTCGGCACGTCCGGACGCCAGATCGCCGCTGCGGGCGGCACGGCCGTGATGGTGGTGGAGGTCGTCTATGATTACCAGCCCGTCGCGCCGGTCAGCCTGATCACCGCCGCGTTCGGAAAGCTGAGGATCAAGCGCGTCATCGCCTTCAATGTCCGCGAGAGAAACAGCTATTCCCTGCGCAACGACGGCAAGCTGACCGGGGTCAAGCGTGCGGACTGCCAGATCTATGGCGCGGCGGCTCCGATGGTCTGAACGGCGCGCCAGCCACCCAGGCCGAAGGCCTAGGCGGCGTGTCGGGTGGATCGCGGCGCTCCGACGCCATGGTCCGGCGTCATCAATCCGGGCCTGCCCAGCAGATAGCCCTGTGCTTCGTTGCATCCTTCCGCGCGAAGGAATTCGAGTTGCGAAGGCGTCTCCACGCCCTCGGCCAGGATAGGAATCGACAGGCTTTCCCCCAGCGCCAGAACCGCCCGAATGATCGCCGCCGACTGCGGCGCGATATCCAGTTCGGTCATGAACGAGCGGTCGAGCTTGATCTTGTCGAAGGGGAAGGAACGCAGCGTCGACAGCGACGAATAGCCGGTGCCGAAGTCATCCATGGCAATCGACACCCCCAGCGACTTCAGCTGGCGCAACACATGGGTCGTACGCTCGGGATCCGTGATCATCGCGGACTCCGTGATTTCCAGCTCCAGCCGGGTGGGCGCCAGGCCGGTTTCGATCAGGATCTGGTGGACCAGCCGGGGCAGGTCGACATGGCCGAGCTGGACGGGGGACAGGTTCACCGCGATCTTCCACGGGGTGGGCCAGGTCGCCGCTTCCCGACAGGCGCGTCGCAGGACCCATTCGCCGATCGGCAGGATCAGACCCGTCTGTTCGGCGATGGCGATGAACTCGAACGGCGAAACGTTGGTGCCGTCGGGTTTCGTCCAGCGCAGCAGCGCCTCATATCCGGTGATGTCGCCCGTCTCGACCGAGGCCTGGACCTGCCAGTGGATGGCGAACTGGTCATGGTCCAGCGCGTCGCGCAGTTCGGTGGCGATACGACGGCGGGTGCGGACCGTCTGGTCCATTTCCTCCTCGTAAAAGCAGAAGTCCGTCGCGATGCTGGATTTCGCCCGGTACATGGCGAGGTCGGCATTGTTGATGAGGGCCGATATCTCGTCCGCATCCTGCGGCCACAGTGCGACGCCGACGCTCATGCCGCAGCTCAGCGTCGAGCGGTCATATTCCACGGGCAGGGTGATCGCGGTCCGCAGGCGATCGATCAGGTCGATCGCATCCTCGTGATTGTCGATGCCGATGAGCGCGACGAATTCGTCGCCGCCCAGCCGGGCCAGGAACTCGCCGGGCCGCGTCAGCGCCTTCATTCGCATGCCGATCGTCGCCAGCAGATGGTCCCCCGCGGCATGGCCATGCGTGTCGTTGACTTCCTTGAACCGGTCGAGATCGATCGACAGCAAGGCCAGCGGACGCCCCGGTCCTTCCGTTGCCGCCTGGCGATGCGACCATTCCAGAAACGATGCGCGATTGGGCAATCCGGTCAGGCCGTCGTTGCGCGCCAGATGCGCGATGCGCCGCTCCTGCGCCAGTCGCTGACGCACGTCGCGAAGCGCGTAGATCATGTGGGATTTCGTCTCGCTCGTATCGACGCGAAGGGCGATCTCGACGGGGATGGGGGTGCCGTCGACGGCTTGCAGAGTGCGCTGCGCGAGCGAACCGGGCCTGACCGACCCGATGTCCGAAACCCAGCGATGCAGCGATTGGCCCAGGACATCGTCGTCGGTGCCCAGAAGATCGGTGAAGGCGCCGTTCGCGGCGACGATCACGCCGTCGCTTTCCACGATCATCGCATCGACACTGCCCTCCATCACCTGGGCCAGGCGACGCTGCGAGGCGATATGCGCCGACGTATCGAGTACGGAAGTGGCAAACCCCGTGCCGAGCACCAGCAGCCCGACCGCCGCCACCGCAAACGCCATGATCATCGTGGCGCTCTGGCTGTCCGCCTGGCCCAGGTCCGGGGCGACGGGAATGACCGTCAGGGCCGCCATGCCCGTGAAATGAAGCAGGACGATGCTCGTGACCATGAGCGCGGTGGCAGGCCATGGATTGCCCCGTTCGTCGCCCGACAGGGCGCGGCTGAACGCCAGCGCCCCGAAGAAAATGGAGAACAGGATCGACGCGGCCACATAGGCTGGCGACCATTCCACCAGCCCCCTGGCCGCGAAAGCCATCATGCCGGTATAGTGCATCGCGGTGACCGCCAGGCCGAAGAGCATGCCCCCCGCCGCCGGGGCAAACCTCCGACGACGGGCCGCGACGGCCAGTGCGACGGAACTGCCGAAGATGGCGATAACAAGGGACAGGGCGGTGAGCGGCGGGTCATAGGCGACCGCCACGCCCGGCTGGTACGCCATCATCGCGATGAAATGCGTGCACCAGATGGTCGCGCCGGTCGATACGCCGCCCATGAACACCCAGGCCAGAAAGGTGCCCGGATCGGCGGAGCGCAGCCGCTGGAGCAGTCTTATCGTGACCGCGGATCCCGTCAGGCAGAATATCGCGGCAAGCACGACCAGACCGAGATCATGGTCATAGGCGAGGCAGGTTAGAAAGCGCATCGGTCCTCCAGACCGGCGGCGTTAGGAACATAAGTTAAACCACTGCCTAAAATGGACAGTTAAGAGATGTGGTTAATATCGCCCGCTATGGCGGCAGCCGATCCATCCCGAACCGAGGGCGGGGGCGATTTTCAACGCAATGGCGTGGTGAACGGCGGGGGCTTGTCTAGCCCTCCCATTCCCCTGATCGTTAACGTCAGGCGTGAAGCGAGACCGTATCGACGTGGACGCGCCGCTCTGGCGACCGGATGCGGAGCGCGTGACCGCCTCGACTCTGACGACCGTGCGCCACGTCTCCGGCAGGTTTCGCTCCAAAGTCTGTCCGGTGGCCGACCTCACGCCTCCCGGATATCGGGAAAGCCATAGAGGGAGGGTTCGTCCTCTGCCGTTCCCGTGGCAAACACCGCCATGTCGTCGGGCTGTATCTCCAGTTTCGCCCAGCGGTCCCAGCCGATATGGATAAAGTCCGGCGGGCCGAAGACCCGCACCGCGCGGGCATATTCGTCGCCGCGAAAACCCACGAAGTGCAGGGCCATCCGGCTGGCTCAGGCGCCTTCGCGCCGCGCGCCGGCGATCATGCGCCGGGCGATCTCCCGAACCGCCGCGTCGTCCTTGTCCGAACCGTCCGAAGGATCGCCCAGATGATCGAGGCTGGCCTCGAGAAAGTCGAGCAGGCCCGGATGGCGGGCCTCGACATATTCCATCGTCTTGAACAGCAGATGCTCGGTCGCGATCTCGCGGCGGCGGGTCTGGGCGGCTAAATCCATCATCCTGTCCTTCTTCAGCTTTTTGGAGCCGGGTGAACGCACGACCTTCCCGATCGGGCAAACGCATTCCTCAGCCATGCCATCGCCGCCGCCCCGCGCCGACTGATCGCGCACTTCCGCAAGAGGATCAGAACAGAATGGCGCCGCCCGTGACCAGACGCAGATGGGGCGCGGCCGGGTTGAGGCCCGTCGCCGCCAGAATGTCGAGTTGAAGGACTTTGGTCGGCCGCCAGGCCGCCGACAGGGCGGCCAGGGCCAGCGTCTCATGCTGATCCGGTTCGTCGTCGCGTTCCAGCGACAGTTCGGCCGTGGCCGTCACCGCATCGGTGAATTTGTAACGCAGGCCGGTAATCTCGTTATAGGCGAGGTGTCGGCCCATGCCGGACCGGTTCGCCGCCGCATCCGCCTCTCCCGTCACGGCGATCGCCAGCTTTTCGGTCAGCTCATATTGGACCGGGATGATGATCCCCGTCGACCAGCTCCCCGCGCCGATCGGATAGCGCCCCGTTGGCGCGGTCACAAAGGCCTGGACGCCCGCCGAGAAAGGCTTGCCCTTTTGCCCGGCCAGATGCTGGCGGACCGCGAAGGTCACATCGCCGGTGTCCGTGGCGGTGTCGACCATGGCCGTGGCCTTGTCGCGCGTCCGGTCGCGGCCATAGCCGACCCAGTCGAGCTGAAGCTCGGTATTCTTGCCGATACCCACGCGGGTCAGGATGTCGGCGGTGGCGATATGGTCTTCACGCTGATCAGGTTGGTCGTCCCGCTGCCAGTCCAGCGTGGATACCTCGAAATGCACCCGCCCCGGCTCGGTCGTGCAGCTCGACCCGCCCAGGTTCGGCCTGGTGGGGCAGAAGCGGGGTTCGTCCTCGGCAAGGGCAGGAACCCCGACCGTCATCATCGCAGCGGCCAGCAGCCAACCCCAAGCCTTCACCATCGCCGCCCCCTGTAACTGTTTGATTCACAAGCCTTGCATCGGTTTGTCGGCGCGATGCAACGGTAAAGCCGTGAGCGGTTTCCACGGGAGCGCGCCCGGCGAGCCATGGGAGGACCGCCCATCGCGCAAAGACCCTTGAGCCGAATGTCCGTCCCTTGCGTATGAACTGCTGGATAAATGATGGCCGGCCGTCGGCATTTGATCGCGTCCGACGCCGCGGGAACCCGGGGCGGGGGGCGACGATCATCTTCAGCCTGGGCCGCTTACGCGGCGAAAGGAGGCGAGGGACCCCCATGATTTCCAAGGCCTGTATCGGATGGCTGCTCCATCGATCGCCCGGAAAATAGGGTTTCGTGCGGCCCTTATCAGCCTGACCAGCTGATCTCGTATGTCGCAAAATGCGCTGTCGACCTTTCTGGGTGCCTTTATCTTTTCCGTCGTCGGCATCATCGGCCTGCAAACACGGCTCTATGGCGTCGAAGGGGCGCGTGCTTCTCCTGATCTCCACGGTCTGGCTCGTGGTGCCGTGGCCGTGACCCTGTTGCGCTGGATCGCCCATCCCGCCGCTTTCGGGCGCATGTCGGACGTGATCGACCGGGCCAGGGATGCGACACGATCCGCGATCGTGACATTCGCGAAAGATCCCCATCAGGGTGGGCGACCGGCCGTCGAGCGCAATTCCGGGCACCCTGGTACATAAGGGGCGTCCGCTGCTCCGGGCGGTCGGCGGTCATGCCGACCTGGATGACGAATTGTCGGGCGCCTTCGTCATCGAGCGGCATCGCGATTTCGACCATGATCCTCGGCGGGGCAGATCGCCCTGGGCGAGATTGCCGGACACGTGCTGGCGCCCGAGACCCATGATCCGGGTGCCGCGATCGAGGTGTTGAACGCGCTGCTCGGAACCCTCAGCGAACTGCCCGCGCAGCCGCCATCTCCAGACGAAGAGCAGCCGCCGGTCTATGGGCCGCATCCTTCCGTCGACGAGCTGATCCGTGCCGGTTTCGCACCGATCATGCGGGAGGGCGCCATTCGTACCTTCAAGGTGCTTCATGCCTTGGGGGAAACCCTGCCACATGCCCTCCCGACCACGCAGGCGCTCACAACCGAGCTGAAGCAGAATATCGAGCGGATGATGCTCAATCAGGCCGCGCTGGCCAGAACGCTGGCCGTCTATCAGGATCAAGTGTCCGCTGCAGGCTACTGAACCACTCTACAATGGTAGTCATTTTACCTACAATTGTGATGATGGAGTAGGCTGTTTTAAAGAAAACAGGCGAGAATGCGTGAAGTCATGTTTGGTTCCCTGAAAATAACTGTCGATCAGGATATACGGGAATTTTGGGAATTGGCGCATTTGAAGAATGTATACCGCTTCTTAACGGAGTGCTTCCTATCAGCCTGCCCGTCGTGACTGGGATCGGTGCCCTATATGCTCGCCTTGGCGTCATCGGTGCTCAAGATCCGGGATCATGGCCCCTAGTCAGCTTGTCGCCAAATGTCTGCGTATGTCAGGAGGCGAATATCACCGGAACATGATCTTATGCGCTTTTTCGATAACCTTACAATGGTAAGAAAACTTGCCCTGTGTTTGGGGGTTATTCTGGCGCTAACTTTGGTGACGAACCTTGTCATATACGCCAAAAAGAATCAGGTTCGCGAAACGACGAATATCAACGAGCATACGTACAAGGTCATCATGGCCTCGAACAAACTCGTCGAGGCGATGATCAATCAGGAGACGGGCCTTCGCGGTTATCTGTTGACCGGCCGCCGGGATTTTCTGGCGCCCTATGACCAGGGGGCGTCGGACTTCGACCGGGCCGTGACGGAAGCCCGCCGATTGACCAGCGACAATCCGGGGCAGCAGGCTCGCCTGACCGATGTCGATGCGCTGGCCAGGCGCTGGCGCGACGAGGTGGCGAAGCCCAATATCGCATTGATGACCGCGCCCGCGACCCAGGCGGAAGCGCGGGCCAGCGCGGCGAAGGGGCTCGGCAAGGCGCTGATGGACCGGCTGCGTGCGCAGGCGGGGGCCGTGATCGCCGCCGAAAACCTGCTGCTGGCCGAACGGCAGGCGTCGCAGGAAGCGGCCTTCGTCATGATCTCCCGCGCGATCTTCGGGGGCATGCTGGTCAGCCTGTTGCTGGCCATCGCCATCCTCGTCCTGCTGGTCCGGCAGATCGCCCGGCCGGTGAACGCCGTCACCCATGGCCTTAAGGCATTGGCGAGCGGAGACATGGCCGTGACGTCGATCGATGTCGACCGGCGTGACGAGGTCGGGCAGCTGGCGGCCGCGCTCGACAATCTGCGCGGGCGATTGCTGGCGGCGGACGAGGCCAAGAACGCGCAGGCCAGGCTTATCGTCAACAGCGTGGGAGCGGCCCTGTCCAAATTGGCGGAGGGCGACCTGCTGTCCCGGCTGGATAGCGATCTCGACGGCCCCTTCGCTGCGATCAAGCGCGACTTCAATCGGGCGGCGGACGCGCTGCAGGCCGCCATGGCCCAGGTCTCGGCCTCGACCGGCGGCATCATCGAGGGCGCATCGGACATCCGGCAGGCTTCCGACGACCTGTCGCAGCGGACCGAGCAGCAGGCGGCCAGCCTGGAGGAAACCGCCGCCGCGATGGCCGAGATCACGACCACCGTGCGCAAGACGGCCGAGCAGGCGGGGCTGGCTCGCCAGATGGTCGGCCAGGCGAAGGACGAGGTGCAGCATTCCGGCCGGATCATGGAGGATGCGGTGGCCGCGATGAACGGGATCGAGCGTGCCTCGACCGAGATATCCGATATCATCTCGGTCATCGACGGCATCGCGTTCCAGACCAATTTGCTGGCGCTGAACGCCGGGGTCGAGGCGGCGCGGGCGGGTGATGCCGGAAAGGGCTTTGCCGTCGTCGCCTCGGAGGTTCGCGCGCTGGCGCAACGATCGGCCGATGCGGCCAAGGACGTCAAGGCGCGTATTTCGGTGTCCGCCGAGCAGGTCGATGCGGGGGTCGGCCTGGTCAACGAAACGGGCCAGGCGCTGGCGCGCATCGTGACGCGCATCACGGAGATCAACCATCTGATCAACGACATTGCCGTTTCCGCCGAAACCCAGAGCAGCGGGCTTCAGCAGGTCAATATCGCGGTCGGGCAGATGGACATGGTGACGCAGCAAAATGCCGCCATGGTCGAGGAGGCGACGGCGGCGGTCCGTAGCCTGGCGGGGGAGGCCGACGAACTCTCCCGGCAGATGGCGCGCTTCTCGATCGCCCATCATGGAGGACGGAGCGTGACGAATATCGCCAGCCTGGACGACCACCGTTATCGGCGGGCCGCCATCGGATAAGGTCGCTCCGGCGGCGGGCGTGAGGCGGACGATCGGTTGCGTCCTGCGCATGATGTCGCCACGCCCAGACGATGATCGCCATCAGGCCCGGTATTTTCCCGCAGCGAGGGCGGCCCCTCGCTGCGGGGAATTCGGCACGCAGGATGATGGGACGGATGGAGCGAGGGTGGGGACTCGCCCATGGTATGGCCCGGGATGGTCGACCGATCCTTCGGCCGCTCGGCCTTTGACCATGCCGAATGCCGTCGCGGCGAAAAACCGCGAGGCGATGGGGCGAGTGAGGCCAAGGGCTGCGCCCAGATCGCCGCAATCCGCCCGATAACGGCATATGCCATGCCATGGCAGCGACGGTTTCTGGATGGACGAAAAGATGATGCCAGGCGCATCACCTCGACGAAGGCACAGATTCCCGCCGCTGTCCGACCCCGGCCTTCGCCGGGGCAGGCCCTGGCCGTTCGACCACGGATGTTTCACTTTCGCCGGCCGATGCTCGATACCGTGCTCCATCGCAGACGCGGGCGACGATGAGATGGAAGGCGTATTTGCGGCGTGCCCGGCAGGCGCGACGCGCTTCGCGACGACCGGATCGGCAAATCTGTCCAGATGATGGTGCTTTGGGGTGTCGCTGTCGCATCCGCGCGGCTAGGGATTGGCGCATGATGGTCCGCGTCGGGCGGCCGCGCCGCTCGGTCGCCATCATATGCTTGGCAATGGGTCTTGGCGGCGCGGGCTGGCCCGCCGTTGCGGCTGCGCAGGTCGCGAGCCCCGCCACCCCGCCGCCGTCCACGGCGCACATGGGGCAAACGATACCGGGCAGCGACCTGCCCGACGATCCGACCATGCTCGACCCCTCGGCCCCGCTGGCACCCTTGCCGGAGATCGGCGTCGCCTGGCCCGACCTGGCGACCGCGCCCGGCGACGCGATGGCGACCATCGTCGCCACCGTCGATGCGGCGGCGGAGCGGCGCTATCGCTGGCGTGTCGACGGGATCGAGGGCGCGGGTGAACTGGTCCGCCAGCGTTTCGAGCAGCTCTCCACCCTGGACGCCAATGACGGCGAACCCGCCAATGCCGCGCAGCTCGACCGGCGCGCGCGCGAGGATGCCCAGCTGCTGACCAATTTGCTGCGCGGGGCGGGCTATTACGACGCGCAGGTGACAAGCCGGATCGAGCCGGGCAACGAGCCGACCGTCCTGCTGGAGGCCGTGCCGGGCAATCTCTATCGCTTTGCGGGCGTGACGCTCGATGGGGTGAAGGCGGCAGGCGACAAGGCCGCGCCGTTGGAAAAGGCGTTCGGGATCAAGCCGGGCGATCCGGTCAACGCCGACACCATCGTCGCTGGCGAGGCGCGGCTGAAGACGGTGGTCGGCGAGGAGGGCTTCCCCTTCGCCAAGGTCGGCGACCCACAGATCGTGGTGGACCGCGCCGCGCGCACCGCAACGCTGGACCTGTCGGTCGATCCCGGCTCGCCCCGCCGCTATGGCCGGATCGTCATGGCCAACGACAAGCTGTTCGACGCCAAACATGTTCAGGAGATTGCCCGCTTCTCGCCTGGCCAGCCCTATGACTCCGCCGGGCTGGACGATCTGCGCCGCGCGCTGGTGCAGACCGGGCTGGTGTCATCGGTCGACGTGAAGCCGGTGCCCGGCGACACGCCCGAGACGGTGAACGTCGCGGTCGCGCTGGAGCCTGCGCCGCCGCACACCATCGCGGGCGAGCTGGGTTACGGCACCGGCGAAGGCGCGAGCGCGACGGTGAACTGGACCGACCGCAACTTCTTCCCGCCGGAGGGCGCGCTGACCCTGCGCAGCGTTCTCGGCACCCGCGAACAGCTGGGCGCGGTCGTATTCCGGCGCAACAACTTCCAGGGTCGCGACCGGGTGCTGACCGCGCAATTCTCGGCCGCGCACATCCTGCGCGACGCCTATGAGGCCAAGACGCTGTCGCTGTCCGCCGGGCTGGAGCGCCAGACGAACATCTTCTTCCAGAAGGCCTGGACCTGGTCGCTGGGCGGCGAACTGCTGACCTCCGACGAGCGCGACGTGATCGAGAGCACCGGCCAGCCGCGCCGGCGGACCTTCTTCATCGGCGCGCTGCCGACCAGCCTCAATTATGACGGCTCGGACGATCTGCTCAACCCGACGCGCGGCTTCCGCCTGGGCGGGCGGATCAGCCCCGAAGTATCGCTGCAGGGCAGCGTGTTCGGCTATACCCGGACCCAGATCGACGCCAGCCTCTATCACCCGTTCGGCGAGCGGGTGGTGCTGGCGGCGCGGACCCGGCTGGGCACGATCCTGGGCGCGCCGCGCGACCAGATCGCGCCGTCGCGGCGTTTCTATGCGGGCGGCGGTGCCTCTGTGCGCGGTTATGGTTTCCAGGCGATCGGGCCGCGCGATGCGAACAATGACCCGATCGGTGGGCGGAGCCTGGCCGAATTCTCGATCGAGGCGCGGGTGCGCACCTTCGGGAATTTCGGCGTCGTGCCGTTCCTGGATGCGGGCAATATCTCCACCTCGCCGCTGCCGCGCCTGACGGGCCTGCGCTTCGGCACCGGGCTGGGCGTGCGATATTATTCCAATTTCGGGCCGATCCGCCTCGACGTCGGCACCCCGCTCAATCCGCAAAAGGGGAGTAGTCGGGTCGCGGTCTATGTCTCGCTGGGGCAGGCGTTTTGACCGAGGACGCAGAGCCCGCACCCGCCGCCCGGCGGGGATTCCGATGGGGTCGCGCGGTCGCCATCGCGGTGGCGGCGCTGGTCGGTATCGTGCTGGCGGCGTTGGGCATCGTCGATACCTCGATCGGGCATCGCTGGGTCGCGGACCAGATCGCGACCATCCGCACGCCGACGGGGCTTCGCTTCTCGGTCGGGCGGATCGACGGGTCGCTCTATTCCGACATGCGGCTAATCGATCTGCGCGTCTATGACCTGGACGGGCTGCTGGTGCAGGTGCCGCAGGCACGGCTCGACTGGCGGCCCCTGAACTGGGCGCGCGGGACGCTCGATATCCGCCGGGTCGAGGCCGCGACGGCGACGTTGTTCCATGTGCCCCATACCCGGAGCACGGGGCGGCAGACCCCGATCCTGCCCGATTTCGATATCCGCATCGATCGGCTGCGGCTCGACCGGCTGGTCCTCGCGCGGCGGGTGCTGGGGCGCGAGCGGGCGGCGAAGGTCGAGGGGCGGGCGGATATTCAGGGCGGCCGCGCGGTCGTCACGCTGTACGGCGTGGTGGCGGGCAGCGACCGGCTGCGCCTGCATCTCGATGCCCGGCCCGATCACGACCGTTTCGATCTGGCGGTCGAGGCGTGGGGCGTGAAGGATGGCGTGTTGGCCCGGGCGGCGGGCGTTCGTGCGCCTGTCTCGCTCAACATCGCCGGGGCGGGACGCTGGACGCGCTGGGACGGTGTGGCGAAAGGCCGGATCGGCGGACAGCGCGCGGTCGATCTGCGCCTGTCGGCCCAGGCGGGCCGCTATGCCCTATCGGGACAGGTCGCGCCGTCGCTGGTGCTGCACGGGCGGCTCCAGCGGCTGACCGCACCACGCGTCATCGTCGCCGGACAGGCCGATTTCGCGGAACGGCGGCTGAACGGCGCGCTCGTCCTGCGCTCGCCCGCATTGCGTCTGAAGGCGCGGGGGATCGTCGATCTGGGTGCGAACCGTTTCGAGGGCTTGCGTGTCGACGCCAGGCTGGTCCGGCCCGAGGCGCTGTTCCGCAACATGAGCGGGCAGGCGATCGGGATGACGCTGCGCCTCGACGGCGCGTTCGACCGGGCGGCGTTCGATTATCGACTGGCGGCGACACGTTTCGCCTTCGACCAGACCGGATTCGAGCAGGCGGTCGCGGCGGGCAAGGGCCGGTTGCAGGGCCGCTGGCCGCTGACCCTGCCGGTGCGCTTCACCGCGACGCGCGTGACCGGCGTGGGGGAAGCGGCGGGGGGCATCCTCCACCGGCTGACCGCGGCGGGCGACCTGCGCATCACCCCGCGCGCGATCATGGGGCAGGGGCTGGCGCTCCGCTCGGACAAGCTGGCGGGGCGGTTGAACCTGCGCATCGACCTGACCAATGGGCGCTATGATGTCGGGCTGGACGGCGCGCTCCAGCGTTACCTGATCCCCGGTCTCGGCATCGTCGACGTGAAGTCGCGGCTGACCGCCGTGCCCGGCCCGGACGGCCATGGCACGCGTGTCGTCGGGCACGGCGAGGCGCAGGTCCGGCGGCTCGACAACGCCTTTCTCCGTTCGCTGGCGGGAGGGCTGCCGCACCTGACCACCGATCTGGAGCGCGGGACCGACGGCGTCTTCCATTTCCGCCGCCTGGTGCTGAGCGGCCCCGACATCCGGCTGACCGGCGAGGCGATCCGGCGGCGCGACGGCACCTTCCGCTTCGTCGGCGGCGGGCGGCAGCGTCGCTATGGTCCGGTTCAGATGGTGCTGGACGGGCGGATCGATAGGCCGACGCTCGATTTGCAACTCGCCTCGCCCAATGCGGCGATGGGCCTGCGCGACGTGCGCGCGCATCTCGACCCGACCGATCAGGGCTTTGCCTATCGCGCGGCCGGGGACTCGCGGCTGGGGCCGTTTCAGGCAAGCGGTGCGATCCTCTTGCCGCGTGGACAGAATGCGGTGATCCAGATCCAGCCCTTGCTGGTCGCGGGCGCGCGCGCGACCGGCGCGCTCACCGTCGTGCCGGGCGGCTTCACCGGACGGATGGACGTGGGCAGCGGCGGCCTGTCGGGCGAGCTGCTGTTCCGCCCGGTCGGCGAGGTCCAGCGGATCGAGGCGCATCTGGCCGCCCGGCAGGCGCAGATTTCGGACGTGACCGTCCGTCAGGGCCGGGTCGACCTGATCGCGCTGCTCGATCCCGCCGGAGCCTCGGTCGAGGGCACGGCCAATGCGCAAGGGCTGCGGCACGGCGCGTTCAACATCGCGCAGCTGACCGGCACCGCCCGGATGCGCGGCGGCAATGGCGAAGTGCGGGTCGGAATCTCGGGATCGCGTGGCCGTGCCTTTTCGATCCAGACGGTGACGCAGGTTGCGCCCGACCGCTTCTCGACCACCGCTCAGGGCACGCTCGACCGGCGGCCGCTGCAGCTGCTGTCCCCCGCCATCGTCACCCGCGACGGTGACGGCTGGGCGCTCGCGCCGACGCGGTTGAGCTTTGCGGGCGGCGAGGCCAAGCTGGCGGGCCGGTTCGACCGCGACGCGAGCGAGATCCAGGCCAGCCTGACGCGGATGCCGCTCGCCGTGCTCGACATCGGCTATCCGGGTCTGGGGCTGGGCGGCACGGCGACCGGCACGCTGACCATCCGGCAGGCGATGGGCGCGCCGACCGGCAAGGCGGACCTGACCATCCGTGGGCTGACCCGTGCGGGACTGGTCCTGAACTCGCGTCCGATCGACATGGGCGTGGCGGGCGTGCTGTCCGCCGACCGGCTGGGCGTGCGCGCGGTGATGGCGTCGGGGGGCAAGATCATCGGCCGTGGACAGGCGCTCATCGTGCCCGGTGGCGCGGGCGAGTGGGCCAGCCGGATGCAGGGGGGGCGGCTGATTGCGCAGCTTCGCTATGCCGGGCCTGCCGATACGCTGTGGCGGCTGACCGGGGTCGAGATGTTCGACCTGTCCGGCCCGGTCGCGATCGGCGCGGACGTGACCGGATCGCTGGGTCAGCCCGTCATCCGGGGGGCGGTGAAGGCCGTCGGCGCGCGGATCGAGAGTGCGACGACCGGCACTGTCCTGACCGACGTACAGGCCAGTGGCCGGTTCGGTGGATCGCGCCTCGTCATCGACCGCTTCGCCGCACAGGCGGGCAAGGATGGACGGGTCAGCGGCACCGGCCAGTTCGACTTCGCCGCCACCAAGGGTGTCGGCCTGGACCTGTCGCTCAACGCCGCCAATGCGGTCATGATCGCCCGCGACGATATCGGCGCGACGGTGACGGGGCCGCTGACCTTCCACTCCGATGGGGTGGGCGGCACGATCGCGGGTGATGTGGTGCTCAACCGCAGCCGCTATCGGCTGGGCCGCGCGACGGCGGCCACCGCCGTGCCCCAGCTCAACATTCGCGAGATCAATATCCCCGGCGGCGGCGAGGAGGACGATGTTCCGCGCAAGCCCTGGACGCTGGCGATAAAGGCCCGCGCGCCGAACGGGCTGATCGTCTCCGGCCTGGGGCTGAACAGCGAGTGGTCGGCGGACCTGAAGATCGGCGGCACGCCCGACAATCCCGCCATCACCGGCCAGGCGACGCTGATCCGCGGCGATTATGAATTTGCGGGGCGCGATTTCGATCTGGCGCGCGGCATCATCCGCTTCGGCGGAGAGGTGCCCGCCAACCCCGCGCTCGACATCGCCGCCAACGCCAATGTCCAGGGGCTGAGCGCGACGATCCGCGTGACCGGCACCGCGTTGAAGCCCGAGATCGGCTTTTCCAGCACGCCCGCGCTGCCCAATGACGAGCTGCTGTCGCGCCTGCTCTTCGGCACCTCGATCGCCAGCCTGTCCGCGCCCGAGGCGTTGCAGCTGGCCGCCGCCGTCGCCGCGCTCCAGGATGGCCGGGGCGGACTGAACCCCATCAACGCGGTGCGGCGCGCGGCGGGGCTGGACCGGCTTCGCGTGCTGCCCGCCGACGTCCAGATCGGCCGCGCCACATCGGTCGCGGCGGGCAAATATATCACCCGGCGCTTCTATGCCGAGATCATCACCGACGGGCAGGGCTATTCCGCGACCCAGATCGAGTTCCAGGTGACTCGCTGGCTGTCGCTGCTCTCCAGCATCTCGACGCTGGGTCGGCAGAATGTAAATGTGCGGATATCCAAGGACTATTGAGGCGTTGCCCCGCGCGAATGAGAACAGGAGTGAGCGCCATGGAAAGGACCGCGTATATCGACCGGACCGGCGGGCCGGAGGTCATCCATTGGCGTGACGAGCAACTGCCCCCGCCCGCCAAAGGTGAGGTGCGGATGCGCCACCATGCGGTCGGGCTGAACTATATCGACACCTATCACCGCAGCGGCCTGTACCCGATCGAGCTGCCGGGCAAGCTGGGCTCCGAAGCGGCGGGCGTGGTCGAGGCGGTGGGTGAGGGCGTCACCGACTTTGAGGTCGGCGACCGGGTCGGCGTGTTCGGCCCGGCGCGCGGCGCCTATGCCACGGCGCGCAACGTCGCGGCCGATCTGCTGGTGCCGTTGCCGGACAGCGTCGACGACCGGACGGCGGCGGCGATCCTGCTGAAGGGCGCGACGACCGCCTTCCTGATCGAGGAGTGCGCGAAGGTGCAACCCGGCTGGACCGTGCTGGTTCATGCGGCGGCGGGCGGGGTCGGGCATCTCGCAGTCGGTTGGCTGAAGGCGATCGGCGCGACCGTGATCGCCACTGTCGGGTCCGAGGCGAAGGCGGACAAGGCCCGCGCGGCGGGTGCCGATCACGTCATCCTGAACCGGCAGGAAGACGTCGCTGCCCGCGTGCGCGAGATCACCGGCGGTGCCGGCGTGCCCGTCGTACTGGACGGCGTCGGCAAGGCGACCTGGGAAGCCTCGCTGGACAGCACGGCACGGCGTGGGCTGGTGGTCAGCTTCGGCAATGCCTCGGGTGCGGTGGACGGCGTCAATCTGGGCATCCTGGCCGCGAAGGGCTCGCTGTTCGTGACCCGGCCGACGCTGTTCGACTATGCCGTCACGCCGCAGGAGAAGCGCAGCCTGATGGCGCGTGTCTTCGCGATGCTGGAGAAGGGCGCGATCACGCCGGAGATCGGCCAGAGTTTCGCATTGACCGACGTTGCGGAGGCGCACCGCGCGATCGAGGCGGGGGACACCGTGGGGAGTACCGTTCTCATTCCGTGAGGTCATGGCGTGGCCTTCGACTTCGCTCAGGCGGAACGGCGGTGGTCGGCTGATTCCCCAACCCCGTTCAGGCTGAGCGAAGTCGAAGCCCAAGGGATTCACCCCGCCCCAAAACCCCGCTAAACCTGCCGCCAAAATCCGCACCCGGAGACCCAGATGATCGCGCTCCTGCCCCTCGCCCTGCTCGTTGCCCAGACCGCCCCCGCGACCCCGCCCGCACCGACGACGAGCGAGGCGCCCAAACCCGTCATGGTCCGCATCGCGATGCAGACCAGCCTCGGACCTGTCGTGATCGACCTCGACCGGACTCATGCGCCGATCACCACCGCCAATTTCCTGCGCTATGTCGATCAGCACCGGCTGGACGGCGTGACCTTCTACCGGACCGTCCGCGTCGCGCCGGATTTCGGCTTTGTCCAGTTCGGTATCCAGAACGAGCCCAAGCGCATCCTGCCCCCGATCGCGCATGAGCCGACGACGAAGACCGGCATCAAGCATACCGACGGCACCATCTCGATCGCGCGGCTGGCCCCCGGATCGGCGCGCGGCGACTTCACCATCATGGTCGGCGACCAGCCCTCGCTCGACGCCGATCCGTCCAAGCCGGGCGACAATCTGGGCTATGCCGCCTTTGGCCATGTGGTCGAGGGGATGGACGTGATCCACAAGATCCTCGACCAGCCCGCCGACCCCGCCAAGGGACCGTTCAAGGGCGAGATGCTGGCCGCGCCGGTAAAGATCCTGTCGGCCAAGCGGGTGGCGGGGACGAACTGAACGCCAGAGCATTCGAGCCTATGGGGCGGCGCGGACATGCCCGTCATCGGTCAGTTGCAACTTGACGGGCGGTTCCGACAACAGATTGAGCGTGATCGTCGCGCCATCGGGAGAGACGGTCGCGGGGGGATCGCCCCATTGCTCCGTTCCCAGGCAGCTGTTGACCATCCGCGCATAGCGTTCGGTCCGTGAACGGGTGTCGAGGACGCGGAACCATGTCTCGCCGCCCACCTGGCATCGCCCCAAAGTTTGCGGTTTGGAGGGATAGGTGTCGGATAGGACGATTAAGCTGCCATGCCGGGCGAGCAGCTTGACGACACGCGGGTCGTCCTGGGTACCTTGCTTTCATTGACTTTGCCAGGAACGGCAGCGCCACCCGGAAGAGACAGCCTATCGTCGCGTTTGGAGGCGCTCGGAGTAACGGCCGCCGATGGAGTCGCTGGGGCAGCACCGTTCTGACGGCCGGTGGAAACCGAAACCGCATTGGCCTCCGATTCCGATGTGCCACACGCGCTGACGATCGCCAGGCACGACGCAAGAAGCAGCTTGGGCATGTTAGCGAACGAGTCGATCCGCATAGCAGACTCCTGAATATCGATAACGGTCGACGCCCCGACGAGGTGGCTGGTTCAGCCGCGCGCCATCACGTGCTGGCAACTGTTGAAGCGTCCGCCCTTGATTGGCTGCATCCGTCATGTCCCAGCCTATGTTGCCCGTACCGGGGGCGCAAAGCATGTCAGGGTTTCTGATCGAGCTATTGCCATCCCAACGATGACAGGCTCCCCCCCATTCCATCGTGCAACGGCCTCCAGCGTGAGCTGTCGAGCCGCATAGCTGCGTCCCGGCTGGTTCAGATAGCGAACGGCTTCGTTGCGTTTGGCGGCGAACAAATCCGATCCGCCCTCCAGATTGCGTTTCCAGCCTCAGAACGGCAGGCAGGTCGGTAGGGGGTTGGTAAGCGGGGTAATTCTGTACCCCCCCCTGTCTGATGGGATGGTGGTATGAAGGTGTTGCGGAAGGGAGCCCGTCCCCCCCGAGGGTCTGGAGCCCGATAGGGAGCAAGGGTCCCTTCCGCGTTGGTCACAACCCTGAACAGTTGCTTGGGACTGTGGATCCCGCACGACATGGACAGGAGCCTTTACCATGCCACAAGCCGTCATCGGCTGCGACC